>NZ_JACJDT010000035.1:0-50155 GCF_014163675.1 Pseudoalteromonas sp. SR44-5 | reverse complement strand
GTAAGCGGTAAGCGGTAAGCGGTAAGCGGTAAGCGGTAAGCCAAAAATCTACTCAATTCAGATTTTATGTCAAGGCTTACCAAGCGCTCTGGTCGCTTAAAACTTACAGCTTATGACTTATAGCTCTAATTATAACTTATAGCTTTAAATCAGTTCATCAAACAAATCAAATAACTTATCTAGCTCTTCGATGGTGTTGTAGTGCATGCAACCAATGCGTACAACGCCGCCAGTATCCAATACACCCAATTGCTTGCATAAGCCCTGAGCGTAGAAGTTACCATCCCACACACATATATGTTGCTTACCTAAAAACTCAGACACCTGACGTGGCTCAAGCCCTGCAAAGGTTAAAGCAAAAGTTGGGGTACGTTCAGCTAAACGCTCTAAATCATCAATACCAAATAGTTTGATCTTAGGATAGTTAACTAGTCGAGTAAGGAAGTACTCACTTAACGCCATTTCATGCTGTTTAGTTTTGGCAAAAGCCGCAGCTAATTTATCGCGGCGTGAATAGCTACCATCAAGCTCACTAATATCTGCAATGTAGTCAACAGCAGCAATTAAACCTGCGAGTGCTTCAAAGCTTTGCGTGCCGGTTTCCCAGCGCCCAGGAATAACGTCCTTGGCAGGCTCAACTTTATAAGGCGTAAATCCTTCAAGGTGTTCACGCTTGCCGTAGACCATACCTAAGTGCGGGCCAAAAAACTTATACGCAGAGCAGGCTAAAAAATCACAATCAAGGGCTTGTACATCAACCAGCTCATGAGGTGCGTAATGGACTGCGTCAACATAAACCAATGCACCCACTTCATGAGCCATCGCAACAATACGCTGAATATCGTTAATAGACCCAGTAGTGTTTGATGCATACGTCACTGCAACAAGCTTAGTATTGCTATTAAGTAAGCTGGCAAAATGTGCTAAATCTAAGCTGCAATCAGCTTCATTGATACGTGCAGCGTTAACCTTCACGCCTTTATCTTCAGCTGCTTGCTGCCAAGAGGATACATTTGAGAAGTGATCAGCATTAGTCACGATGATTTCGTCGCCCGCCTGCCAGTCGCGAGAAATCGCACGGCTAAAGCTAAACGTAAGGCTGGTCATATTCGCGCCAAATACAATTTGCTCGCGCGATGGTGAATTAAGTAAATCAGCCGCTGCTTGACGCGCATTGGCCATTAACTCAACGGTTTTATCGCTTGAAAAAAACGCGCCGCCTAAGTTAGAGTTGTAATAACCTAAGTAAGCTGACATTGCACTAAGCACTGATTGTGGTACTTGCGAACCACCCGGGCCATCTAAAAATATTGGCGATTTACCCGCAACTTGTTGCATAAGTGCCGGAAACTGACGACGAAGTTTAGTTAAATTCATTATCATTCCTTAAGCCGTTAGTACGAAACAATCTAGGTAACCGTCTTTACTTGCATCAATCTTATTCATCGGCGTGGCGTTGTGCCATACTTCACGGTCGTTGATTAATGCAAACATACCGTCTTTAATTTCCATTTTAAAACACGGCTCAGCTTGTTTGTTTTCATAAACAAGTAATTCACCACCTTCTAGATTTTCATGTGATACACCACAAATACATACATGATCAAAGCCGTCTTGGTGAATACCTTCTGGCGCCGGTGGCGTGTCGCTTTCAATTGCTAGCATTCTAAACTGGTGGATCTCAATATCACGGTCTTCGTCTATACCTGTGATAGCACGAAACTCATTAACGATACTTTTCATGCCTTCACTTTGCAGTAAGCTTGACTCTAAGTTCTCGTAAGTACGCTCAACATTACCTTGAAAGGTATTAATTGAATCATCTTGTACAAAGGCTTTAGTGGCTTGTAGTTTTAGTTCGCCACCTTGTGCTTTGATCACTGAATAGCGGCGTTTACGAAACGCACCATCGGCGTACGGATTAGCAGGTAGATTAGCAAATGATGGCTTGACTGCCTCGATATGAGCTTGGTTTACAAAACGAAGTTGTAATAGGTTCTGGTTGTTTAATGCTGTCATAAAATATCACCTAAAAAATAAGAGACTAACTCATAAATATTGAAGGGGATTTTAATGCAAGTAGAGAGGATTTTTTGCGTCTTTATTTAATAAAAGGAGTTTAAAAGTATAAAATTAAGATCCAAATGTGGGTTTTATTGAATTTTTAATTTAAAAATAAAAACGACCACGTGGCGTGGTCGTTTTATCAACTACAAAAAGTATTCAATAAACTTAAGGTGTTGTTTCTACAAACTCAACATTTACTTCGCACGACTCTGTGATTGGACCTACCTCATAATAGTCAGTTGAGTCCCAAGTACCATCACAGCCTGTTACGCTTACAACTTCATAACCACTATCAGTGGTATAAATTTATCCCGCGGCTTTCACCATCTGATTATAGAAAGTTAGATTCACTAACACTACCGTTGCCAGTAACGTTCACAGTAACACTGTAGTTTACTGAATACGAAATATTGTAATAACCTTGGTTATCACGTAAATCATCTAAATAACTAACAGTACCACTGCTTAGCGGATTATAATCAAAGTCCAACCTCGCTGATTTATCAGCAATAGCTTCTATTCCACTAATAGTCTCTAATGCATTCTGTCTAGAATAGACGTCTGTTAAATTGCTATTATTACTAAAATCTAGAGTCGTAATTGGAGAGTTATTCACCTGCAGCCAGTATAAAGACGTCATCTCACTTATATTTAGCTGTTCAAGCTGATAATTACCAAACAAATCCAGTGATAAAATTAGCTCAGGATTAGCAATTGACGATAAGTCACTAATACCTGATTGATATATTCCTAGTCTTGATAAATTAGTAAAAGACGAAAAATCAAAACTTGTATAATTAGCTCCACCTATCGTTAAACTTGATATGTGATAGACCTGTGACCATGGCACAAGTGATTGCTCAATACCTTCGATACTTAATGAAGTCAAGCTTTGTAAAGCTGAAAAATCTAGATTATTTATTGAGGTATACGAAATGCTAAGGCTTTCTAAATTAACGAGATTTGTTAGGTTAAGCACTGAAACCCCCATTTTACCAATATCAAGGCGAGTTAATTTCGTTAAATTGGTGACATCAAGCTCTGTTACCCCCGTTTGCCCCCATAAAAACGCATTTCTTAGCTCTGTTAAATGCCCAATATTGAGTTCAGTTAAGCTACCACTATTAATTGCTAAGTACTCTAACTGAGTGTTAAAGATTAGGTCTAGCTGATTTAACTCTATGCCTTGTAAGTCTAAATGCACTAATTGTGTTTGATTAGATAAATCAATCTGAGTCAATGGCATATCATGCAAAGTTAAATACTGCAGTGAGGTATATGCAGATAAGTCAATATCTGAAAGATTTTGTCCACTCAACTCTAGGCGAGTAATTAGACTAGAGTCGTAAAATTGAATAGATTCTATTTTTGTTTGCTGCTCAGAACCATAGTTATAACCATTAGAAAACTCTGTTAATTGCTCAAAAGCAGATAAATCAAGATGGGGACCCAAGTTTAAGTCTGAGAGTTCAAGAATCTGTAAATTAGGCAAGGCCTCTAGACCGGCTAAAGACGTAATCACACCATAGTTGTTCCACAGGCAATTTAATTCAATCACACTCTCTAAGCTTGTTTCACCTGAATTATCAACACACATTGCAAGCGCAGGATCTGTAATATTCGCTTGGGTAGATAACGGAATAAGCTCTTTAAACGTTACATCAATTTGACAACTTTCTTTCACATAAGGGATTCTATAATCACTGCCATCTTCATAGCCGTCACAACCTGAAATACTATTAAGCTCATAACCTGAATTTGGCTCAATAGATGTCGACCAATTTGAGCCATGAGCAACATTACTATCATCTCCTACAGCTAATGAGCCATTACCATCACCATTAACTGTGATTGTATGCATAGGTAAATCAAACGATAAGTAAACTTTATCTTGCTCTAAGCAGCTATTACCTTTTAAGTACTTACAGAAAGTAACATTACGGCGGTTGTTATCAATTAATTCAATAACAGTATCTTGACCGTCGAGGGTTAACTCTAACTTTCCATCAACTAGCTCAACATATACAGGTTCAGTGTCGTCAATCTGGAAAATATAGTGTTGCTTATTTAGCACTTCATCATAGTAACCATAGGTAACAGCCCAGCGAGCAATACCATTACTATCATTTTGATAAAGGCTAAAAACTAAGTTATGTTCTTCAAACTGAGCGACATCTGTTGAAGGTGTGTAATCATGTATATATAAATGTGCTGTAGTGTCTCCACCATTTACGGCACCGCCAAGCGTCCGTTCTATAAAATAACGCTGACCATCAACAGCGACTAGGGTATATATAAACTCCCCCTCAAGTGTGCATGTATCTAAAGAAACATCGCACCAATCAACTCTCTGATAGATGCCATCAACGTATTCAGAATATCGATCACGTTTTAAATGTCCACCTTCAAACCCTCCTTGAAAAGAGCTTGTGTCAAAAGTAAAGAAAACCTCTCCATCATCATAAACTTGTATTTCCCCCCAATGGGTGTCTAGGTCATGACCATCTCTAAACTGGTGACGACCAGCAAAGTTATCTGCACTAATTGGTTGTTCATTACGACGCACCATGATGCCTGAATCTGTATAATGCTCACCGTCAAAAATACCTTGAGTAACAAGCTGGTAACCAACATTTAAACCTTTAGTGATATAAAATGATTCAGTTCCGTTATCTTCAGGAAAGAAAAGCGCTATAGAGTTATCAACTATTTGCCAAGTGAAATTATCTTCGGATAAGTCACTTATATTATGAGATACACCAGACCCATCAAGATTAAAATTTACTTTATTAACAGTCTTTTCCCCGACCAAGTCAACTGACCATTGTCCTGCGATATCATCGGTTGTAATAGCTAAACGTTGATCGAGTGATGTTTTACTCACTTCATAAGAAGTTGTGTATTCATCAACTAACACATCATCTTTATATTGTTCGATTACTCGATCTAACTCATACCAGTTAATTCCTTTCTCTGGTAATGGTTTTAATCTCAGGCTTGTAGCAATATTTTTAAAATTAACCTCAAGTGGAAAACCCTCTGGATATTCTATATTTTGATATTCATTAAGAATAAACGCTTGCTGTGGGGTGATTTCAATCACACCTTGCTCATCCTCTTGCCAAGTAATATCAACTTTACCGTTGTAGGTTAAATAGCCGGTATTATCTTCATTAAGATCTACAGTATAAGCACTTGCATAATACAGATCTTGATTACCAATAATGAAGCTACCAGCTGTTGCCTGCTTCTCTTTAAAGGTTGCTGTAATTTCACAATCAGTGTTACTTGCAAATGCAATGTAGTGATTACCTTCAATATAGCCATCGCAGCCTTCAATTACGTCTAAAACGAAACCGTCGTCAGGAATGATTTCAAACCCAACTTTTTGATACAAAAATGACGCTTGTGATGCGGGTGAAATTTCACCATTGCCACTTGAGTTAGCGCTAAGGGTAACTTTAGGGCGCTTTGGTAAGTAAGTAATTTGTGACGCAGCATTACACGTGCCACCATCTTGATAATGGCAAACTACAATGCTGCCGGTATCTGATGAAACAAGCTCAAGATGCCACGTTTCACCATTTCGGTCATAACTTAATACACCGTCATTAAAGGTTGCGCCGGTGTAAGTCTGCCCCTCTAATTCAACAACGTATATTACGTTACCGTTTTCGTCATATTCAGTATAAATTCTATCTGTTTGGCCATCTGCTGAATAAAACTCTGTGTAATTCTCTAATAGCTCTTCGGTGAATGCGCTGTAGGTTAAGTCTTTGCTGTATTCATAAACTAATATTGCACCGCTTTGAGACCTAATCTCACCATTTGGTAAATAGTAATTTAGAGTGCGCTTAATGTAATACAGGTTACCAACAATACTGATGAACTCATGAATCATTTCACTTTCAAGGTAGCAACTTGCACCAAAGCCTTCACATGACGTAACAATTTCATTGTTATAAATAAAACGCTTACGTGTAAACTGACCATCATTTAAATGCCCCTGCCAATCAGTGATGCCTAGGCCGATCATCATTGTGCCATCGCTAAAAATATTTAAATCATACGATTGAGATGTGCCGATAAAGCCATGCCAACGACCAATTAAATTATCATTCGTAGTCGATACCGCTTGTTTTTTGATTAATAGCCCCGTTAGGGTGTCACTCGGCTTATCAAAGCTCGTATCAAGACCAACTAATTGATAGCCGCCACTTAATGCTTTTGTAAACCAAAGCTCTAGCTGCCCTGTTTCGCCGCCGTCATCATAGTTAACAATTAAGCTATGGCTATTTAGCTGCCAAGTAAACGCTTCGCTACTATCAACAACGCCTGTACCGTCAGCATAAAATTGCAGAGTTTCAGGTAGGTTGGGATCGTAGCTAGTATAAAAGTCATTATCTTGTACATGAAGTGCCCACTCACCTACCAGCTGTTCAGCTAATAATGAAATGGTTTTATTTTTATATATTAGATTCGTCGTATATGTTTCATCATCTTCAGTCGTCATTGTAACTGAACCGCTGTTGCTATTAACAACCGTTCGCTCTGTTGAACGCGTCACTTCGATGGTTCTAAACACATCGTTTTCAGCCAATACAGTAAAGCTGAATCCAGTTAAAACTACAGACTCTGAACTTTCTGCATCTGAATTTTGATAAATCGTAACTTTTTCAGCAAAGTCTAATGTATAAACGCCTGCATTTTCAGCCCAAGAGATCGCACTACTGGTATTAGAGCTAAACTGCCCGCTTCCATCAGCCCTTAAGCTAAGGTGGAATGCTGTATTGGTATGATAACGAGGTGAGTTAATAATATAATTA
This sequence comes from Pseudoalteromonas sp. SR44-5, assembly GCF_014163675.1. Lineage (NCBI taxonomy): Bacteria > Pseudomonadati > Pseudomonadota > Gammaproteobacteria > Alteromonadales > Pseudoalteromonadaceae > Pseudoalteromonas > Pseudoalteromonas sp. SR44-5. Next base: position 43,262 of record NZ_JACJDT010000035.1, on the reverse strand, counting down.
CCCTCGAGCGTACCTGTTGCGCCGGTTACGAGAGCATCATCTTCTTTAATTTCTTTTTTGGTTTTTTCGATGATTTCAGGATCTTTCTCTATCACTTCTTCTTCAAACTGCTTCGCGACTTGTTCATTCGCAACAAGCTCCAGCGTGCTATTAATACCTTCAGGTAATTGATAATCTGGATTATCAACAACAATCTTAATAAGTGTTGCTAGCTGAATCTTCTCATCCGCATCAACATTTAACAGTGCGCTATTAAGCTCTTCTTCACTCGCAGGCTCTGTACCATCACGTGTTAAAAGTGCAAATTCAGCAGTGGTAACATTAGTGATATTGACACCAAAATTATCATTACTATCAAGCGTATTATCCTCGCCCGCTTGTGCTAAAAGCTTTTCAACTGAACTTAGCTGCGATACAAACTCAACACCTGGGTTTAAGGTATCTAGTCCTTTCGCTTTTACTCTTACCAACTTTTTAGTTGATGACTCATCGATATTTAAAACCGCTGTATAACGACCACTATCATTTGCTTGAACCTGGAACGATTCACCACCAACAACAATTTCAAGTTCAGCATTTGCAATTGGCTCATCAGTAACAAGCCCTGTTATGGTTACATTGGATACTTTACGCTTGATGAGCACCGCTTGAGAGGATGATGCTGAAGCACCATCATTATCAGTAACCGTTACAGTAAAATTAACCGTAATGTCTTCACTGATATCGGGGGAAGTAAAGCTCACTTCAGCACTGGAAAGACCATCACTGATAAAGTCAAAGCTCGCATCGTGGCTCCAACTATATGACGAAATTTCACCATCAGTATCATTTGCTGTCGCTTTAAGAGTGAATGTTTCTTGTTCTATTTGTTCATCTGCAGCCGTTAGTGTAACTATTGGGCCTTGGTTAACTGGGTCAACAGGTTTTGGCGTTGTACTAACGCTATCATCACCTCCGCCTCCACAGCCAGTTAAAAATAGCGCACTGGCTAGTAAGCCTATGCGTAGCTTTATTTCAAAAAAACCCATTTTATTCCCCTTTTAAATGGATGCTATTGAGGGAGCTGTGTTTAAATCATTTCCCTTTAATAATTTAAAAAAGCCTTAGCTTAATGTGGCTTTAAAATTTTGTTTTCGGTTCTTATAACTTTTTATATTTATACTTTAAGAATTACACCTCAGAAGCCTCAAGCTCGAATCATCATTCTCAAGTTATTAAATCTCCCAATCCCCTGATTCTCATAGGCTAATTATTCTTTCGTACACTAAAGATATTGATGCTGCGTAATTTGATGTGGTAAATGAAATTGAAATTAGCTAAGGAGTTTACGATGGTGCCTTTCATTGCTGATTAATTATTTTAATAGCATGAAGGAAGTTATCGCCTTTTCCATGGCAACTAATAACATATGTTAATTTTTTATTGGTAAGATTCTAGACTAAGAAAACTTTTCGTCAAGTGAAAATGAACAAAGGCTTAACAAAAACCCACATATTGTGGGTTTTTTTGCAACAAGTAGACTTTTAAACAGCTTGTTGAATAATCACGTTGTCTGCTTTTTTAGTGTAAGCAGGCATGCGATGGAAGTTCAAGTAACGGTATGTATCTGATGCTGTTGCATTGATCTTCGCAGCATATTCTTGATACTCAGCAGATGTTGGTAACCTACCTAAAATTGCAGCGATTGCAGCAAGTTCAGATGAAGCTAAAAATACGTTTGCGCCATTACCTAAACGGTTCGGGAAATTACGTGTAGAGGTAGACACAACTGTTGCTTGATCTGCAACACGTGCTTGGTTACCCATACATAGTGAACAACCTGGAGTTTCGATACGTGCGCCAACACGACCAAAAATACCGTAATAACCTTCTTCTGTAAGTTGGTCTTTATCCATCTTAGTTGGTGGAGCAACCCAAAGCTGAGTCGGTAATTGACCTTTAAAGCCATCAAGCAACTTACCAGCAGCACGGAAGTGACCAATGTTAGTCATACAAGAGCCGATGAATACTTCATCAATTTTCTCGCCTGCAACATCAGAAAGAAGACGCGCATCATCTGGATCATTTGGTGCACAAAGAACTGGCTCTTTAATTTCGGCTAAATCGATATCAACTATATGAGCGTACTCAGCGTCTTTATCAGCTTCCATAAGTTCTGGGTTAGCTAACCACTCTTGCATTGCTGTAACACGACGTTCAATCGTACGTACATCACCGTAACCTTCAGAGATCATCCACTTCAGCATCACAATGTTTGATTCTAGGTATTCAGAAATAGATTCTTTAGATAACTTAACAGTACAACCTGCCGCCGAACGCTCTGCAGATGCATCAGATAATTCAAATGCTTGCTCAACAGTTAGGTGCTCAACGCCTTCAATTTCTAGTACACGACCAGAGAATTCGTTAATTTTTCCTTTTTTCTCAACGGTTAATAAGCCTTGCTTAATACCGTAGTAAGGGATTGCATGTACTAGGTCACGTAATGTGATACCAGGCTGCATTTCGCCTTTAAAACGGACTAAAATTGATTCAGGCATATCAAGTGGCATTACACCAGTTGCTGCTGCGAATGCTACTGCACCCGACCCAGCTGGGAATGAAATACCTAATGGGAAACGTGTATGTGAATCACCACCAGTACCGACGGTATCTGGTAATAACATGCGGTTTAACCATGAGTGGATAATACCGTCACCTGGGCGAAGTGAAACACCGCCACGGTTCATGATGAAATCAGGAAGCGTATGGTGAGTATTTACATCAATAGGTTTAGGGTAAGCTGATGTATGACAGAAAGACTGCATTGTTAAATCTGCAGAGAAACCTAAACAGGCTAAATCTTTAAGTTCATCACGCGTCATAGGACCGGTTGTATCTTGCGAACCAACAGTTGTCATTTTAGGCTCACAGTATTGACCTGGGCGAATACCAGCAACGTTACATGCTTTACCAACCATTTTTTGCGCTAGTGTGAAGCCTTTATCAGAAACTTCTGTTGCTGTTGGTACTTTAAATACATCTGTTGCACCCAAGCCAAGAGATGTACGCGCTTTGTCAGTTAAACCACGACCAATGATTAGTGGGATACGACCACCAGCACGAACTTCATCTAAAATTACCTCAGATTTAAGTTCAAAAGTAGAAATAATTTCATCAGTACCATGACGCTTAACAACACCTTCGTAAGGGAAGATATCGATTTGCTCACCCATGTTAAGTTCATCAACATTTAATTCGATTGGTAATGCGCCTGAATCTTCCATTGTGTTGAAGAAGATTGGCGCAATTTTATTACCTAAACATACACCGCCAACACGCTTGTTTGGTACAAACGGGATATCATCGCCCATAAACCAAAGTACAGAGTTAGTTGCTGACTTACGAGAAGAGCCAGTACCAACAACATCACCTACGTAGGCAAGTGGTAAGCCTTTCGTTTTTAGTTCTTCAAGTTGTGTAATTGGACCAACTTCACCAGCTTTATCAGGTGTAATACCGTCACGTTCAATTTTTAGCATTGCTAAAGCATGCAATGGAATATCAGGACGTGACCAGGCGTCTGGCGCTGGTGATAAATCATCAGTATTTGTTTCGCCTGTTACTTTGAATACCGTAACTGAGATTTTTTCAGCAACCGCAGGTTTATTGGTAAACCATTCTGCAGCAGCCCAAGATTCAATAATTTGCTTAGCGTATTCATTACCCGCTTTTGCTTTTTCTTCAACGTCATAAAATGCATCAAACATTAATAACGTATTTGCAAGACCTTTAACAACGATTGGCGCAAGCGCTTCTTCGTCAAGTAGCTCAATCATGGGGGCGATGTTGTAACCGCCAAGCATTGTGCCTAATAGTTCAGCTGCTTTTTCTTTTGAAATTAGTGGTGAAGTTGCCTCACCTTTAGCAACTGCGGCTAAAAAGCCAGCTTTGATGTAAGCTGCGTCATCCACACCTGGCGGCACGCGATTTACTAATAAGTCTAAAATAAACTCTTCTTCACCTGCAGGTGGTGTTTTAACTAGCTCGATAAGATCAGCCGTTTGCTGAGCATCCAATGGCGCTGGTACGATACCTAACGCGGCACGTTCTTCTACGTGTTTACGATAATCTTCTAGCACAATATTGCCCTCTTGGTGACGTGAAAGTATTCAGTAATACACATTCTCGCGAAAAATTACTCAATACTTATAGTATTCTGACGATTAATTATAAAGCTTTTAAATATAGATGAAAATCCGTGCAATCAAGCAAAATTCTATACTCATTATAAATACTGTGAATAACCAATTAGGAAAAAACCATTCACATGAATGTTAATTAACTGCGAATCATTGCTATTTTTTAGGCATAAAAAAACCCAGCATCTTGCTGGGTTTTTAATAAATCAAATGCTATTAACGCTTAACTTTCACGCGCTCAATTGACTTAAGGTGTGCTTCTACACGACGGTTTTCCGCGTGTGCAGCAGGTGTGTTGTCTGTATTTTTAAGACGCTCTTCGCCTAGACCAACAGTAGTAATACGATCTTCAGCAATGCCATCAGCAATTAGCTTAGCAGCAACTGCATCAGCACGCTTTTTCGATAACCACTTGTTATACTCAGCTTTACCAACAGCTGAAGAATGACCTTCAAGTAATACTGTTGTGTCTGTATGCTCTTTTAAGAAGCTAGCAACTTGGTCAATACCGCTGTCATATTTACCAGCAACTTTTGAGGCGTTGTTAGGGAATGTTACTAACAAGCTTTTAGTTACTTCACGGTCTTCATATAAAGTACAACCTGTACCATCAACAGCATCTGTCATTGGTGTGTTTGCACATTGGTCATCTGCATCAGGGATGTTATCACCATCGCTATCTACCGGGGCAACTGCTACAGGTACTACTGTAGCTGGAGCTGGAGCAGCTTTAACTGGCTCAGCAGCTGAACTTTGCTTGCCAAATAAATAGCTAAGACCAAGTTTAGCACCTACATCTGTGTAACCACGGTCAAGACCTTGATAAATAGATGTTTCAGCATTAAATGCGAAATTATCAGTGAAATAATGTTGGTAACCAGCACCTAGATTAGCAAAAGTTAGGTTTTCTGTAATATCGATTTTCTTAAGACCGAAAATACCATAGAAAGGGCCGCCGTTGATGTGATAAAGACCATCAATACCTAAACGGTCGCCGTCCATGCTTGTTGCGTTCATGGCAGGATTTGCATTTGAAATGTCAAAATCCATATCAGCATATTCTAGACGTGCACTCCAGTAATCGTTAAAACGATAACCAATTTCTGCACCCCAACCAGTTGAATCATCAACGTTAGTACCTGCGCTTCCACGGACATTTTCCCATGAAGCATCGTAATAATCGCCAAAAGCACCGATAAAGAAACCTTCTTTTTCAGCAGCGAAACTTGAAGCGCTAGTTGCAGCTAGTGCTAAAGCAATAGTAAGTGATTTTAATTTCATTGTTTCCTTCCCATTTTCACAATTAAAATTGTAGCTAAGAGACCCTAGCTCAATAAGTTTAACCATAGAGTACCGTATCTTTAGTTAATCATTACTTAACGAAAATATTTAAATGCATATTTTGCAATTTAACTATTTATTAAAATAAAGCGCCCTACATTATAGTTCAGATAAAAAACTTTACCTAACTTGCACATCTATCGATTGTCAGCATTGTAATTGCTATCACTGCAATTTCAGCCACAACGTTTCTAATATCTTTGGCTTTAATAATTTAAATGCTTAAGCTAATGAGTGCATTATATTGGTTAATTTTAAATCAACAAGTAGTTAAGCATATTTATTTCTTATAATTATTAATAAATAACAGCTTTTAACTAAAGATCTGGATGTATAAGTCACATCAATTCATTAATCGTCGCTCAATTTACGAACAATACGCCTAACAATCAGCACTGCGTTATTATGTTCCGCAGAATGTTTGGTAATTAGTATCCCCATCAACAGGCGGGGAGTACCAAAATGCAGGGCTTGCCAACAATTGGTAAGGCGACCTCAAGGCCGTTAAATATTCATCTAACATGCTGCTTTCACCAGTACTTTCATACTGCTGTATTATGCTTTCAACAATATGATTACGCGGGATCAAGCGTGGGTTGGCTTGGCGCATCAGCTGATAGCTTTGCGTATTTGTTCTGGCTAACCACTTAATAGACCAACCAGCCAAGTCACTCGGAATGGCAGTCTGACCTTGCAATGATTCTGTTAAGGAGTCAAAAGTATTGGTGTAATCAAGCTGATGGGTTTTCAGTAAAGTTAATAACTCGGATACTAATTCAGCATCGCCATCTTGATGACCATCAAAGCCCAGTTTTTTCGCCCACATCTGTGTAAAGGCTTGATGAAACTGCTCAGCAAAACCATTTATTAATGGGCTTAATAGCTCAACAGCCTGCTCTTCGTCATCGCTAATTAAAGGAATTAAACTTTCAGCTAAACGTGCACAATTCCAATTAGCAATATTAGGTTGATTGCCAAAAGCATAGCGACCTTGGCGATCAATAGAACTAAATACAGTATCAAAATCAAACTGATTCATCATTGCACAAGGGCCATAATCGATGGTCTCACCACTGACGAGCGTATTATCAGTATTCATTACTCCATGAATAAAACCAACGCGCATCCAGCTAACAATCAGGCTAACTTGCTTTTCAATTACCGCACTTAAAAATGCCAAATAACGCGCAGAGCCCGTAGACTTTATCTCAGGATAATGACGCTCAATAGCTAAATCAGCTAAGGCTTTTAAACCAGTCTCGTCACCTTGCGCAGCTAAATACTGAAACGAACCGACACGTATATGACTACTAGCAACGCGGGTAACAATGGCTCCTTGTTGTGGTGGTTGACGGTAAACTGTTTCACCACTGGCAACAACTGCCAAACAACGTGTCGTCGCTATGCCAAGCCCGTGCATTGCCTCACTCATTATATATTCACGTACCGCAGGACCGATTGCACAACGGCCATCACCTCCACGTGAAAATGGCGTAGCACCAGAACCTTTGAGTTGAATGTCCCAAAGCTGTTGCTGCTGATCAGTGACAGCCCCTAATAAATGTGCTCGCCCATCACCTAAACGCGGTGAAAAATGTCCAAATTGATGCCCTGAGTAACCTAATGCCACAGCAGCAACATCGCTGTTATTAAGATTACCAGAAAAAATTACCGCACGTTCTGATGTGACAACCTCAATATTAAGCTGCCTAGCTAACGTATCGTTCCACAGCAGTAAGTTTGGAGCAATAACAGCACTTGGCTGATCAGCCACAGCAAAATCATCAGCAATCTGGGTGTAACGAGCAACTAATTTCATAGTATTCCTTAAGCTTGGGTTGTTTGTATACCAACGCGATTATCGCCCACGCTGTATGCAACTAACAGACTGAGCTCTTGTAGGCTTAATCCGCTTTGTTGCTGCAATTCATTAAAAAAATGTTGAGCGCTGGCAAGTGACTTTTTAGTTTGTAAACCGCCATCAATTATTTTATGAGCACGGAGATAACTTTCTACATCACGCGATAATAAAAAAGTATCTTTCCCTAAGGTTCGCAATGCATAAGGGCCGGTGTTACCACCTAAACGCGCCCCATGCTTTTTTAAATACCCCCACAAACCAATAATATCGTCGCTCGGCCAATCTGCAATAAACTGACTAAAACTGCCATGTTCACTTGCCACTTCATGGATCATATACGCATTTTCTGGGATCGTTTGCACTTTTTTAAAGTTACGAACGATTCGCTCATCGGTGGCTTTTTGCTCAAGCATATCTGGCGGCATCATTAATAATTTAGCCACACTAAAATCCCAAAATACTTCCCGAAAACCTGGCCATTTATTGTTGATCACTGACCAATAAAAACCACTTTGAAAAATTTTGCGGGTAAACTCTTCAAGCCATGCATCATCAGGTAAAGCAGTTAATTGCTTTGCATTTTGAGGGGCAACAAGTAATTGCTGTAACATTACTTCGCTACCTTTTCGCTGTGCCGCTCGTTGATATATATCTTGAAATTTTTCCATTACTCACTACCACTGCTTGTTATTACGCTTACTGTAACGCTATTTACGTTGTAAAAAAATGTCAGGAGCACATTGCAGCTAAAAATAAACTTAAAAATATCCAGCCTTGACACCTAGACGGCTAAAATGCTTTAATCTTTCGCATTACCCCTATTAAAGGTTTGAGTTTTAAACGATAAAACTTACACCATGGGCTAGAAGAGGTGCGTTATTCAGGTAACGTATGTGAGGAGCACACACTCCAGTGATCATACGTGAGGGGAATTAACGCCGAGAAGTAACACTTTTTGTGAAGTTTTACTTCGGGCGACTGGGTTGAATCCCAGCGACTGTCACCAATAACAGCTTGGCTGTTAAAATATTTGGTGGAGAGCTTCTGGTCTTAGCGTAATAAGGCCATAGCGCCCTATTATATTAAGCCCATTCGCTCTTCGAATTATTAGTTCGAACGACGTTAATGTGGCTCCAATCATAAAAGCTTATTAACTCCTCGAATCACTTATAAGTTCGTGAGAGATGATCAATAACTTCAATTTAAATGACTACCCTTTGTGGACGGCACTCGTCACGCCATTTACTGACGCTGGTGAAGTCGACTATGCCACTCTTGATCAGTTAGTTGCACAGCAGCAAGTGGCTGACAATGGTATTTTATTACTTGGTAGCACCGGCGAAGGCCTCGCACTAACACTCAAAGAGCAACAAGCGATTGTTGAACACGTGTGCCAATTAACGCCAACAGTACCGCTGATGGTTGCAGTAGGCGGTATAAATCTAAAGCAACAACTTGCCTGGGTTGAATACTGTAATCAGTTACCCATTCATAGCTATTTACTGGGCACTCCCCTATACGCTAAGCCCGGCGTGGTAGGCCAAACACATTGGTTTGAAAGCTTACTTAATACCAGTAAACATCCTTGCATGCTTTATAACGTACCAGGGCGCAGTGCTGTTGATATTCCATCGGCCGTAATTAGCAACTTGAAAGACCATAAAAACTTGTGGGCACTCAAAGAAGCCAGTGGCGACATTGCTAAATTTGAAGGTTTTAGAAAAGTCGCACCTAATTTAGCTATTTTTAGCGGTGACGATGCACTGATGCCTTACTTTGCCCAGGCTGGCGCAAAAGGTTTAGTCTCTGTGGCTGCTAATGCATGGCCTGTGCAAACCCATGAGTTTGTAAAACGAAGTCTCAGCGGTCAACACCCCAATTTATTTGCCGACTGGTCACAAGCCATTCAAAGCTTGTTTGCTGTCGCAAACCCTATCCCCGTCAAAGTATTGATGCATTTACAAGGGCGAATTAACAGCCCGTACTTACGTCCACCTTTGACGCATCTTGAGTTAACGCAAACTGATTGTATTAACAACGCAAACAACACCATTTTATCTTGGCATTAAATACAGGTTTTTATAATGAGCTGGTTAGAACTACTAAATAATTTAGAATCGGGCGCTGTGCGCGCAGCAACACAAGACGACAACGGCCAATGGCATGCTAACGTTCTGGTAAAACAAGGTATTTTAGAAGCGTTTAAAAATGGCACTAATACCGAATTTCCAGGTGGCTTTGTTGATAAACACAATTTAGCACCACAAGGTTTTGCAGCCGATGCTGGAGTGCGTATGGTACCTGGTGGCTCAAGCGTTCGCCGTGGCGCACACGTTGCTAAGGGCACGATTATTATGCCACCAGCATATGTAAACATTGGTGCCTTTATCGACGAAGGCACTATGGTTGATAGCCACGCGTTAGTGGGGTCGTGTGCGCAAGTAGGTAAAAATGTACATTTAAGCGCTGCAGTACAACTAGGCGGTGTACTTGAACCTATTGGTGCAAGCCCGGTGGTGGTAGAAGACGATGCATTCATCGGTGCAGGTTGCGTGATTGTTGAAGGCGTAGTAGTGAAAAAAGGCGCGGTGCTCGCACCAGGTGTACGCTTATCAGCAACTATTCCTGTTTATGACTGTGTTAATGAGCGCCAGCTGGCTAAAGGCGAGCCTATTCCTGAATACGCGATTGTTATTCCAGGTTCTCGCCCAGCTTCTAATACTTGGGCTCGCGAGCAAGGATTAAGTATGTCGTGTGCATTAATTGTAAAATACCGTGATGAACAAAGTGATGCATCATTGCTGCTTGAAGAGGTTTTACGTTAATGAGCTTTTTGAGCACGCCAGTTAAAACCGCCATTGATGAGCTATCAACTGCGCTTGATACACCCTTTTTTATTTACGACCTTGATACATTAAACGCACACTTAACGCGGTTAGTGACGCAAACTGAGGTAAAACTGTGGTATGCCGTAAAAGCTAACCCATTATCTAAAGTCATTCAAAGCTTAGATAACGCGGGTTTTAACTTTGATGTGGCAAGCAAGGGCGAACTTGAGCAAGTACTTGCTCAAGGTATTAACAGCGAGCGCGTGCTCAATACAGGGCCTGCCAAAAGCCCAAAACAAATTAAACACTTTATTGCGCGCGGCGTACGTACCTTTGTTGCCGAAAGCCTTAATCAAGTACGCTGGCTTAACGAGCAAGCAAGCTTACAAAACTGTCAGTTACAGGTATTACTGCGAGTGCAATTACGCTGGCCTGAAGGGGAAAAAAACCCACTTGGTGGCGATAGCCTTACTCCATTTGGTTTAGGTTGCGATGAATGGCAAGCGCTAAATACTAGCGACTACCCAGCGCTTAATTTTGACGGTCTGCATATTTTTCAGTGGGGCAACATGCTTAGCAGCGACAAACTCGCTGAGCTGTGGACACAAATGATTACGCCGTTAACAAAGCTTGCCAACGATTTAGGTATTCACTTAAAAGTACTCGACTTAGGCGGTGGTTTAGGTATTCCTTACACTCTTGATGCACCAACCTTAAGTTGGGATGCGCTCATTGATGCATTAGCTGACATTAAGAATGCCGCAGACGTACAAGAACTCTGGATGGAGCTTGGCCGTTATGCTGTGGGCGAATGCGGTCATTACGCAACACCTGTCGTTGAGCGAAAACTTAACTATGCCCAACAACAAGTGATCTTAAGCGGCGGTATTAATCATTTATTGCGCCCTGCAGTCACCAGCCAAGATTTCCCGGCACGATTATTACGAGACTCAACTGCTGCATACCAAACTATGAGCTTATATGGGCCATTATGTACAGCACTTGATTGCTTAGGTGAACACCAATTACCTAGTGATTTAAATGAGCAAGACTGGCTGGTGTTTAGCCAATGTGGCGCGTACGGCTTTACCGAAAGTATGCCGTATTTTTTATGTCATGAGCTAGCCGCTGAATACACATTACAAAATGGCGAGCTTAACTGTATTCGCACAGCTGAAGATGCCAACTACTACTTAAGGTAATTGAGATGAGTACGACTAAAGCTATAAGCCAAGAAAACATAGTAGTTGGTGAAGTTGCCAACGGCCTACCGCTCACAATTCCTGTCTATCGTTTAAAAGGCGATGGCACTGGGCCAAGTGTGTATGTGCAAGCTAATATGCACGGTGCAGAAGTACAAGGCAATGCGGTTATTTACCAATTACTTGAGCAGCTTAAGCATCTTGAACTCAAAGGCGATATCACCCTGGTGCCTTACGCGAACCCAATTGGTTGCAATCAAAAATCGGGCGAATTCACCCTTGGTCGTTTTGATCCAATCACCGGCACCAACTGGAACCGCATGTATCACTGCAATAGTAAGCTCGCGAGCCAATTTGCTGAGCAATACAGTGATGCCGATGAGCAAACCTTAAAAAGTGAGTTTAAAGCCGCACTGATTGATGAAGTAGACCAACAACTAAGCGGTCCAGCTTATCGCCTAACTACAGGCAAACGCATTGCACTTAACTTGCAAAAGTTGGCACACCAAGCTGATATCGTGCTCGACTTACACACAGGCCCCATTTCGAGTCAGCATTTATATTGCCCAGATTATGCCAAGGCCAGTGCCAACTACTTTAATATTCCTCATGTATTAATCATCCCTAATGATTTTGCAGGAGCAATGGATGAAGCAAGTTTTTGCCCATGGTGGCAATTAACCGAGGCATTAGCTCAACAAGGGCGTGAATTTAATGTTCAAGTTGAAGCTTTTACGGTCGAACTCGGCAGCCAAGAAAAGATAGATTTAACTGCGGCCCTTGATGATGCTAATAGTATTTTAAGTTACCTAAATCATAAGCAGGTATTCGTTGATGCCCCCTATCAGCCAAAAGTAATGAAGCGCTACGGCTGTGATTTAAATGATTACCTTGCTTACTATGCACCTATGGGCGGCATGGTTGAGTATATAGCGCCACTTGGCGGCCATATCAAAGCTGGCGAGCCGATTGCTAGAGTATTGCGAATGGAGCGCTACCTAGCAGAGCAACCATTACAAACCCTAACACTTGATTGTGACGCCATCGCGATTTTGCATTTTGCTTCAGCAAGCGTAAACCAAGGCACCGAACTATATAAATTCTTTACTAACGTATTTGAGCTTTAATTTTTATATCAAGCTCAACCCTTCTCATTGCGTGAGAGCACGACTATCCAATTGGAAAAAGTGCATTGAACAAGCGGCTTCGGCCGCTTTTTCTTTGTATTTATGGGCAAAAAGCGCCACAATCAACTAAGTTCAGTAACAATTCACTGATATTCAGTTAAAGTAAATGCTGGATAAATGTATGGGATAGGTATCTTAGTCGTTTTATGATACTGAAATTAGCCTATTCTCATTTACGAAAAACACAATAGCTACTCTCTATTTGATTTTATCAAAGGAATAATAATGACTTGGCACTATGGGATCCTATTTACTGCACTATTATCAAGCTCTGCATTCGCACAATCAGAATCAACAGCAAAAACCAACGAGCAAGATGATGATGTCGAGCTAGTAAAGCAATGTATTTTAAATGAGGCAATTGGCGGGGCTGGCGAGATGACGCTAGCACAACTGCGTGAAAAATGCTCATCACTTGATGAAAGCAAACAACTTACCGCACTCGATAAGCGCCAAGCACGCGAAGAAGTAAGTAAAGAAAACCGTAATGTTATTACCCCACACAAACGTAACTACATTTTACCTGTTTCTTATGTATCCCACCCAAACAATAGCTCGTTTGAAGCGTATGACGAACTAACCGGTGAAAAACAAGATGAACCACTCGATAACTTAGAAGCAAAATATCAGCTTTCAATTAAGGTACCTATTTTCGATGATTTTTCTGATGAAGACCAGGCTATATTTTTTGCCTTTACATTACAGTCATATTGGCAGCTTTATAACAAAGAAAGTTCCTCACCATTTCGTGAGACCAACTATGAGCCTGAAATTTTTTGGGTTAATTATTTAGATAAAAAGCACGTTCCATGGGGCGACGAAATGGCAGTAGTCCTTGGTATTTCGCATCAATCTAACGGTAATAGTCAGCCTGATTCGCGCTCATGGAACCGTATTTATGCAAACTTTTTGTGGGAAAACGATGGCTATGTGTTTAGCTTTAAACCTTGGTACCGTATTTCAGAAAGCGAGAAGGAAACGCCATTAGATCCAAGAGGTGATGATAACCCTGATATTTACAAATACATGGGTTACTTTGAATTTAGCGGTGCATATCGACTTAATGATCATGAATTTAGTTTTATGACCCGCAATAATTTAAATTCAGATAACCGCGGTGCAATTCAGCTTGATTGGTCATTCCCATTATGGGGCCGAGTTCGCGGTTACGCCCAATACTTCAACGGCTACGGTGAAAGTTTAATTGATTATAACGCTGACATAGAACGTATTGGCGTGGGTATATTATTAACTGATTTACTATAAAAAAAGGCCAAGCAATTGCTTGGCCTTATCTTTTGTTTGCTCTGAATTCTAACTACTTAATAATTCTAAATGTACCTTCAAACTCAGCAACCAGTAACTCACCATCGTAGATTTCCACTGGTACTACATAGCTCGCTTTACCTTCTGACTCTAACTCGGCTAATTTACCCTTACAGCCGCTTAAATCAACGCTGCCACGTGGGTCGTTATTAAGCGGTTTTAAATATTTAATATTAGCATCAGCTAACACAATATTACCTTCAAGCCCGGCTTCTTTGAGTGCTAAATAAGTCGCGCCCCAGCCGGTTAACGTCGCTAAACTATAAATAGAGCCAGCAAACATAGTGTTATGCAAGTTTAAGTTCGCATTTAAATCTGCACTGGTGGTAAATTGCCAATCAGTGTAACTTTCAACTTTAATGCCCATAGCATCGCTGATCGGAATAGATTCGCGCCAGGTATTTTGCAGAACTTGGGTCCAATTGGGATGGCGGAACCAGCCTGGCTCAGACGGTTTTTGTTTCACCATTTTCCAGTGTTGTACATCATCGTAAGCTAAGTGAGCCTTTTCTTTTAATTCATAACCATGACGTTTGTAAAATTCTAATGCTCGTTCACGAGCGAATAAAACTAACTCATCGGCGTCTTGAGTCCAGGCTATTTTCTCGAGCTCATGCAATAAACGGCTACCAATGTGTTGATTACGGTTACCTTGTGCAACGGCCATATAACGGACTTGCGCTTGTTGTTGATTATTAAAATGCAGTCGTGCAACACCTAACACTGCCCCCTCTTTATTTTTAATAAAGCGATGCTCAGCATCTTGCTCTAAATCATCCTGCTCAGAACCACGCGGTTCATTCCAAGGCGCGCGCAATACTTGCCAACGTAATTGATAATACGCTTGCCAATCTTCGCTACTTTGTGGTGTTGTCACCTGAAACATAATCACTCCTGTTGCTACCAAGGCCGCAAACGCTTGCTAATTCAAGATGCGTTTATCTAACTAAAAATGCGGTCAGTTATTATTTGCAAACTACCATACTCCATCTGGTAAAAACTTGGAATACGACTTTGGTGAGCAACGCAAAATAACTGCTTTACCTGTAAAACTTGATAGACATATTGGCACTTTAGATTGACTCGTCTATGCTGATGTAACTATGGAACATTTTTTTGAAGACAACGGGGCAGTAAAACACAGCTTTATCGAAGATTGTCACCGTATCGGGCAACTACTCTATTGGCACAAATATGGCGCCGATTGCATTCAGGTACGCCAACATAAGCAGTTACGTTGGTTATTGATCAACGAAACACTACAGTCAGTGGTCGAGAAAAGCAGCCCAAGCCATTTGCTGTTTCCGCATTTGCAATATTTAGCGCAATTATGGCAACCACTCCCGGCACCAAACGCCGTACTTGAACTGGGCTTAGGTGGCGGCGCTATCCGCAATTACTTACAACACACCTACCCTGATAGTCAGCTACTTTCTGTAGAGAAAAATCCGAATATCATTCATTGCTATAAGCGTTTTTTTGGTGGTGAGCATGCATCGAATTTACGCTGTTTTGATGCTGAAGCTGTATTAGAGCATGGCCCACAATACGATTGGATCATTCTTGACCTATTTAGCCAATTAGATGCGCCGTTATTTTTATACAAACACCGCTTTTATGAAAAACTGCGCTGTGCTTTAACTAAAAATGGCTATTTATTTATTAATTTTTTATCTGGTCATGAATCACAATTAAAGCAGTTAGAACATTTGCTGATCACCACTTTTGGTAAAATACCTGGCATCGAAAAAATTCCAGGTTATGCCAACAACATCGTGGTGATCAGAAAATAACTGCTAGCCTTAACTACACTGTTAAATTAAATGTCACCGGCCCATCATTACATAAACTGACTTGCATATCCGCAGCAAATTGCCCTGTAGCTACGCTTAACCCCATAACTCTAGCTTGGCTAACAAAGTATTCGTATAGCTGATTAGCTTGTGCAGGTGTGGCTGCTGATGAAAAACTTGGCCGCATGCCTTTTTTAGTATCTGCCGCCAGAGTAAATTGCGATACCACCAATAACTCACCTTGAATATCTTGCAGGCTTAAATTCATTTTGTCGTTTTCATCGCTAAATACGCGGTAATTGCTAACTTTATGTAGCAGCTTATCAGTGCTTTGTTGATCATCATGCTTTTCAACTCCAAGCAACAATAAAAGCCCCTGCTCAATTTGCCCAACCACCTGACCATCCACTTCAACTTTTGCGTGTTTTACGCGCTGAATTAATCCTTGCATCTATTCCTCGATAATTTGATCCACATAAGATCGGCTGCACGCCGCACTGCCGCTAAATATACATTACTATCAACACCATGCCCAACACCATCTAAAATAAGTAACTGTGCGTTGAGTTGCTCAGCTAAATGCTGTACGGCATTAAAACGACACACTAAATCATGCCTGCCATGAATAAACCAAGTAGGAATTTTACTAATTTTTTTATAGTGTTCACCAATGAAGTTATCAGTAATAAAACACTGAGCAGTAAAGTAATGGACCATTAAACGCGCCATATTAAGCCCCAACTGTGGTGAACTTAACCCCCATTGATGTTGCTGTTTACCATGGCTTAATACGTTTTCCCATTGGCACCATAATTTAGCAAAGTGATTTGCATTAATTTGATTATCATCATTTAACTGCCGCCGATAAAACGCAAAAATGCTGGCAACATCAGGTAACTCCTGAGAAAAACGCGCATATAATTCAGGATAAAAATGTGCAGCAGCACCATGACGACTATATAGCCACTGAAAATCGGCTGAAGTAGCCAAAAACGTGCCTCGTAAAATTAACCCATGTACATGTTGAGTGTGTTCAATGGCATACAGCAAACACAGAGTTGCTCCCCACGAACCACCGCTTAACACCCACTTTTCTAGTCCTAAGTAAGTGCGTAAATAATCAAGGTCAGCGACCAGTTCTGTGGTTGTATTAGCGCTAGTTAAATGAGGCGTTGATTGCCCGCAGCCGCGTTGGCTATATAAAATAATACGATAACGGGTAGGATCAAAGAAACGGCAATTATCAGCATGCAAACCTACGCCGGGACCGCCATGGCAAATTACCACCGGCAGGCCAGCTGGAGCACCGAACTCTTGTACATGAATTTGATGTCCACTCCCTACACTCAAATGAAAGTCATGGTATGGGGTAATATTTGGATATAACTGCATAATGCCGATTCTCCTATCAGCGATGCAGTGAATTACTTATTAGCATCGCCCTCATCAAGGATAATATCGGGTGTATCTTCGATATTTTTAGGGCCAATGCACACTGTAAACTCTGCACCGAGTAACACAACCACCCACGACAAATACACCCACACAAACAAAATTGGAATAGTTGCCACCGCACCATAAATCACTTCGTATGAAGGAAAGTGACTGATATAAAGTGCAAAACCTTTTTTAGTTAATTCAAACAACAAGGCTGCAAATAAAGCACCTGGTACTGCAGCTTTAAAAGATACGCGAGTATTAGGCACTAAAGTATAGAGCATAATAAAGCCAGCCATAGAAATTAAATAAGGCAGTAATTTTAATAAAAAGCCACTAAAGCCCGGAATACCCTGATCGGCAAATGATACTAACGACACAATATATGAAGTAACACCAATACTTGCGCCTAATAACAATGGCCCTAAACTCAACACCATCCAATATACCGCGAAAGAAATCATCATTGGTCGCTTGGTTTTAATCCGCCAAATTCGATTCAGTGTCGCATCAACATTACGGATCAGTAGCAATGCTATCGCTGCAAGAAAACCAATACCTACAGCAGTCATTTGATTCGCATTACCTGCAAAAGACGTTATATGCTCTTTAATTACATCTGATGAGGTGGGCACAAAGTTAGTAAATAAAAAGTTTTCAATAGCAATACGGGTATCTTCAAAGCCAGGAAAAGCCGAGAAAATAGCCACGCCAACTGCAATTAAAGGAACCAATGAAAGTAAGGTTACATAGGCTAAATAACCAGCATTTACAGTAATTTGGTCGTCAATACAGCGATTAATATACTGCATCCACCACGTTGGCTGCTGACGTATAAGTACCCTCAACTGCTGTTTATAATGTGCGACCTTTTCATTCATAAAGTTAACTTTCTGCTAAAATAGTTTTGATTATCATAGCAATCCACCACATAATTTACAGCACTAACGGATTTAAAAAGGGATCTCGATGAAAAAACTGACTTTACTCAGCGCACCAATATTGGCCTTATCACTGGCTTTATCTGGCTGCCAATCTGCATATTACTCGGCTATGGAATCAGTTGGTGTGCATAAGCGTGACATTTTAGTGGACCGCGTAGAAGCAACTAAAGAGTCTCAAGAAGAGTCTCAAGAGGAATTCCAATCTGCACTTGAACGTTTAACAACATTGATTAACTTTGATGGTGGAGATGTACAAGCAGCCTATGACCAACTCAATGATGACTACGAATCTAGCCTTGCGGCTGCTAATGACGTTACAAATAACATCAACAAAGTTGAAGATGTAGCTGAAGCATTGTTTGAAGAATGGAGCGATGAATTAGAACAATATTCTAACGCTTCACTTAAACGTGAAAGTAATAAAAAGCTCACCGCAACCAAACGTGACTTTGATAAACTGTTACGCTCTATGCGTAATGCTGAAAGCAAGATGGAGCCGGTACTGTCATCACTGCATGACAATGTTTTATACTTGAAGCATAACCTTAATGCACAAGCTGTATCAGCCATTCAAGGTGAATTCACTAATCTTAAGCGCGACATCAAAGTGTTAATGGATGACATGAACAAGTCGATTGCTGATTCAAATAAATTTATTGAGCAAATGAGTAAAGCAGGCTAAATCAGCTGTGAGTTTGCCTGTCACTTATCAAGAGCGCTAGTTTGCTAGTCGCAGAGTAATCAAAGCCTACATTTATGTAGGCTTTTTTGTTGTTATATCTTGTTACTTTTTAAGTGTTTTTTCATCGGCTATTTTTGCTACAATTCTACCTAATTAGAATTATAAAAACATTAAACAATGAAAATACGTGCAGTTAGTTTAATTATCGCATCAAGTTTATTAGCTGCGTGTAGCACTGCCAATCATGTGCAAAGAATTGCAGGCGCTGATACTGTTGTGCCACTTCATCAAGAGGGTGAACAGGCTGGGCGCTACCACAACCTCTATCCAGGGAAAAAAACCTATCCGATTAGCTGCGAAAGTGATTGTTACCCAAGTAATGCTAACTTGATATGTGAAACTCCGGGTGAAAACTGCCTCTATCAAGGCGCGCAACTAGCACCACAACTAAATACCGGCTACACAGTTCGCTGGCTCGGTCACGCCGGGTTTATGATCAACACTCCTAACGGCCAGCAAGTTGTATTTGACCCAGTAAAAGAGCAATTTGACTCCCCTGTTGATTTAGCTTTTCGGCTTGCATCTGGGTTTTATCGTAAGCCTGGGGACTGGCTTAGCGAAAGCGAACTTAACAATCTAGACGCAGTAATTTATTCTCATATTCATTACGATCACTTCAATAAAGCAGACATTGAAAGCATCGGTAATAAACCTCGCTACTTAACACCACTTGGTATGGCAGATAACTTTCCTACCGGTGGTTTTAATATTAGCGAAATGGCGTGGTACGCAAACACTAACATTGATGATTTAACCATTCATGCGCTACCTGCACATCATTTTAGCGCCCGCGTGCTGGTACCTTTTATTTATGAAGATCGCGATAAAGATTTATGGAATGGCTGGTTACTTGAGCAAAATGGCAGCACTTTATTTTTTGCAGGCGATACTGGCTACTCCCAACATTTTAAGGATATCCAACAAAAATACGGTGATATTGATATCTGTTTAATGCCGATTGCCTCTTATTACCACGAAGAGAATGGCAACTGGTATCGTTATGTACATACTACTCCTGAGGATGCCTTAACAGCTGCACAGCAGCTTAATTGTAAAGTTATGATACCTTGGGGCTATGGCAACTCAAGTTGGAAGATGGGCGATCACAGCAGCCATTCTGCATTGCTGCGCTTATTGCATATGTATGATGAGATGAAGTCACAAATCCCGCTGTATATTTTAAATGAAGGGCAAAGTGTCGCACTATAAAACAATACTTGGGTACTGATACGATTGCTCTTCCGCCTTACATTGACCATCACCGAGAGAGCGATGTATTGGCCCAAGTAACATACTAAAAAAACCATTAATTATATTCGCTGTTTGGTGTGTCTCTGAGCTATCAAGCGAGTGGTTCTGCACTTGCCGTTGCTGACTTTGCGCACTACCAACAACAAAGTCACAACCTGAGCTCATTACTTGCGACGAAGTACAGCCAGATAACAACATAGCCACAATCAACAACAATACGTTAGCCACAATTATTCCTTTTATATTAATTCTAGTAGTGCCATTACTTTAGCTGTTAATTACACTCAACAATGTAAAAAACTGTACTCACTTACGATCCATTACTACCAGTAATTTTATACCTGAACATTATGTCTGTTGTTTTCAATTTTTGTTTCAGTCACTATTAAGCCATAAACAAAATAAGAAACTTTGAGAATTAGATGAAAACAGCCGCGCTTACCTTAAGCCTATTAATGAGCAACGCCGCTATGGCTATCGATGTAGAGCATACAGCAACACCAATTACTATTGACGGTGTATCTGAAAGCGCATGGGACCAAGCAAAATGGCAGCCTATGCCTTTTCTTATGGATGGCACCTTGCCTGACTCAGATAAAGACTTTATAGGCCGCTACAAGTTACTTTGGGATGAAAACTACCTGTATTTACAAGCCGATATTGTGGATGATGTACTAATTGATACCCATCCAGATCCTACCGATAAGTACTGGGACGATGATGCCTTAGAAGTGTTTATTGATAGCGACGCATCTGGCGGTAACCATCAGTTCAATCATACTGCGTTTGCCTATCACATTGGTCTTGATAACCAAGCTGCCGATTTCGGAGCTGATAAAAAACCCCATTTATACACAGATCATTTAATCAGCCACTGGCAACGAAACAGTACCGCCCCATATAACATCACATGGGAAGTAGCCATTAAGCTCTACCCGAATGATTTCCAAGAAGGCGCGCCAAACACCCCGCTTAAGTTAACGGCAAAACAAGTAATCGGCTTTATGCTCGCCTACTGCGATAACGACGGCAGTAAAATTCGTGAGCACTTTATGGGTTCGCATGAAGTACAACCCGTAAATGGCAGCCGCAACCTAGGCTATATCGACGCCAGCGTATTTGGAAAGATTACGTTATTACCGAAAAAGTAATAGGAGTTGGCGAGTCAACTAGAGTAAAGTTATCAAGTTAAGCAAGGTTGGGTTGAGCGCAGCGAAACCCAACGAAAAAATACCCCGCTAACAAAAACAGGGGCTTTGCATTATCAGCTACTTTAAAAGCCCTTCCTCTTTTACTGCTCATTTTCTTCTCCTTGTGCAAAAAATCTTTAAGTCAGTTATTCACAAAGAGGATAAGAGGCGCTGCACTTTTAGAGGAAAGAGGTTATGTTGCATGGTTTATAAAATCTAGCGGTTTTTACCTAATAGCTATACAAACACCAATCTAGCCAACTACGCTGCTCTAATCTGACAGCTGACCGCTTATAGCTTACAGCTCTTCCCCTCACAAACTTTACTCTCGCTAACTAATAACCACAAAAAAGCCGCTGTATTTTGCAATACAGCGGCTTTTAAAATCAGCTTAATTTATAAGGTGATTATCCTTTAGGCGCACGACCAGCACGTTTACGTTCGTTTTCTGTAAGATGACGCTTACGGATACGAATGTTTAGTGGTGTTACTTCAACTAGCTCGTCATCATCGATGAACTCAAGCGCTTGCTCAAGTGAGTAGTTTAGGTGCGGAGAAAGCGTTTGCGCTTCATCAGTACCAGATGCACGTACGTTAGTTAACTGCTTGCCTTTAAGGGCGTTAACTGTAAGGTCGTTATCACGGTTATGAATACCGATAACCATACCTTCGTATACTTCAACACCGTGACCGATGAATAAGCGACCACGTTCTTGTAAGTTGAATAATGCGTTAGTAAGTGCTTTACCTGTTGCATTTGCAATCATTACACCGTTCTTACGAACACCGATCTCGCCACCTTTGTGCGGACCGTAATGGTCAAAAGTATGGTACATAAGACCTGAACCTGATGTAAGCGTCATGAAATCAGTTTGGAAACCGATTAAACCACGACTTGGGATCATAAAGTCTAAACGCATACGACCTTTGCCATCTGGCGTCATATTTGTTAGTTCGCCTTTACGAAGACCAATTTGTTCCATTACAGAACCTTGGTGCTCATCTTGACAGTCAATTGTTACTGTTTCAAACGGTTCTTCTAGAACGCCATCAACAGTACGTAAGATTACTTCTGGACGAGAAACAGCTAGCTCGTAACCTTCACGACGCATGTTTTCGATTAAGATACCTAGGTGTAATTCACCACGACCAGATACACGGAAGCTATCTGGGCTAGCAGTATCTTCAACGCGAAGTGCTACGTTGTGTACTAATTCTTTGTCTAAACGCTCACGGATATTACGTGACGTTACAAACTTACCTTCTTTACCACAGAAAGGTGAGTTATTTACAGAGAATGTCATTGTTACAGTTGGCTCATCAACACTTAGTGGTGGTAATGCCTCAACGTTGCCAGGGAAACAAACTGTATCAGAAATCTTAAGCTCACCAATACCTGTTACTGTAACGATGTTACCAGCGTAAGCTTTATCAGTTTCGATACGCTCAAGGCCTAGGTAGCTTTGTACTGCGCCAATTTTACCATTACGTTTAGTACCATCGGCACTGATAATAGTAACTTGTTGGTTAGGAGCAACAGAACCACGTTTGATACGACCGATACCGACTACACCAACATATGAGTTGTAATCAAGTTGCGAAATCTGCATTTGGAAGTCACCTTCAGGATCTGCATCCGGTGGTGATACTTCGTCAACGATCATCTTGAACATAGGTTCCATGTTGTCTGATGGCTCGTCTAAATCTAATGTTGCCCAGCCGTTGATTGCTGATGCATAGATTACTTTAAAGTCTAACTGTTCGTCAGTTGCGCCTAAGTTGTCGAATAAATCAAAGATTTGATCCATAACCCAATCAGGACGTGCACCTGGCTTATCAATTTTATTGATAACAACGATTGGCTTTAAGCCTTGCGCGAATGCTTTTTGCGTAACGAAACGCGTTTGTGGCATTGGACCTTCTTGAGCATCAACAAGTAGTAATACTGAGTCAGCCATCGAAAGTACGCGTTCAACTTCACCGCCAAAGTCGGCGTGTCCAGGGGTGTCTACGATATTGATATGGTAGTCATTCCATGAAATGGCTGTGTTTTTAGCCAAAATGGTAATACCACGTTCTTTCTCAATGTCGTTTGAGTCCATCACGCGCTCTTCGTTACCGCCGCGTGTTTCTAATGTACCTGATTGCTCAAGTAGTTTGTCAACCAATGTTGTTTTACCGTGGTCAACGTGCGCGATAATCGCTATATTTCTTAACTTTTCGATGCTCATATTTTTACTCAGAGAAATTAATTCTCAATGATCCTGCAAGATCTACGCACTCACCTGCGTTTTCACGAGATGTCCCAGCATAGGATTTAAAAGGGCGCATATTATCCCTCATTAATGACATGGATGAAAGTTTATCCAATATATATTTCACAACTTTCTTCATACTTCTAATAAGTATCTGTTTTATATATGACATTTTAATTAATTTAATTTTTCAATTTGTCACTATTTTGCTCATTCCTAGCTATTATTGTCATAATTTGGCAGTATTTGGTGAGTAAGTTAGCTTTATGTTGGTGTTTATAATCTATACAATTTAGCGCAAAGAGAAGTGACCACACTGACGCACCAAAATGATCACAAGCCGATCCAATATGGTGCAAAACATATAACAGCTGGATGTAGAACTTATTTTTTAACCTTAAAAAACAATGCACTATAAAAATGGCATAAAAGCCGCTTACTATAAAAGCAAAAGCAATTATGCAGCAAAATAAAACCCAACAGTTGGAGGACACATGTCACAATCGGTTTTAGATTTTATTAAAGAAAATGACGTTAAGTTCGTTGATTTACGCTTTACTGATACCAAAGGTAAAGAGCAACATGTTTCTATTCCTCATCACCAAGTAGATGAAGATTTCTTTGAAGACGGCAAAATGTTTGACGGTTCTTCAATTGCTGGTTGGAAAGGCATTAACGAATCAGACATGGTATTACTACCTGTTGCTGAGTCTGCTAAATTAGACCCTTTCACAGAAGAAGCTACTTTAATTTTACGTTGTGATGTTGTTGAACCTGGCACATTACAAGGTTATGAGCGTGATCCTCGTTCAGTTGCTAAGCGCGCTGAAGAGTACATGCGTTCTACTGGTATTGCTGATACCGTGCTATTTGGTCCTGAGCCAGAGTTCTTCGTATTTGATGACATCAAATACAAAACTGATATGTCAGGTTCAATGTACAAAATTGATTCTAAGCAAGCAGCTTGGAACTCAGATAAAAGCTACGAAGGCGGCAACACTGGCCATCGTCCAGGCGTGAAAGGTGGTTATTTCCCTGTTGCTCCAGTTGATGATTTCCAAGATTGGCGTTCAGCTACGTGTTTAGTTCTTGAAGAGCTAGGTCAAGTTGTAGAAGCGCATCACCACGAAGTGGCTACAGCTGGTCAAAACGAAATCGCAACTCGCTTTAACACTATGGTATTAAAAGCGGATGAAATCCAAGAAATGAAATATGTTATCCATAACATGGCTCATTTATATGGCAAAACAGCTACCTTCATGCCTAAGCCAATAGTTGGTGACAATGGTTCTGGTATGCACTGTCACCAGTCTTTAGCTAAAGACGGTGTTAACTTATTCGCAGGCGACAAGTACGGCGGTCTTTCTGAAGAAGCGCTTTACTACATCGGTGGTATTATCAAGCATGCTAAAGCAATCAATGCTTTTGCAAATGCGTCTACTAACTCGTACAAACGTTTAGTACCAGGGTTTGAAGCGCCAGTAATGCTTGCATATTCTGCACGTAACCGTTCTGCATCAATCCGTATCCCAGTGGTTCCATCAGAAAAAGGTCGTCGTATCGAAGTACGCTTCCCAGATCCAACAGCTAACCCATACCTTGCTTTCGCTGCAATGCTTATGGCTGGCCTTGATGGTATCAAAAACAAGATCCACCCTGGCGATGCAATGGATAAAGATTTATACGACTTACCAGCAGAAGAAGCAGCAGAAATCCCAACAGTTGCAACTTCACTACAAGAAGCGCTTGCGTCTCTAGATGCTGACCGTGAGTTCTTAAATCAAGGTGGTGTATTCACTAACGATTTAATCGATGCTTACATTGCGCTTAAGTCTAAAGAAGTTGAAAAGCTTAACATGACGACTCACCCTGTTGAGTTCGAAATGTACTACAGCTGTTAATTAGGCTGTAGAAAAATTATCTTATAGATAATATATGTGTGTTCTCAAGGCCCGTTCTGCGGGCTTTTTTTATGGCTAATTTTCCCATTCTCCACTAAA
The DNA here is from genome assembly GCF_014163675.1 of Pseudoalteromonas sp. SR44-5. NCBI lineage: Bacteria > Pseudomonadati > Pseudomonadota > Gammaproteobacteria > Alteromonadales > Pseudoalteromonadaceae > Pseudoalteromonas > Pseudoalteromonas sp. SR44-5. The sequence goes on along the minus strand of NZ_JACJDT010000035.1, from coordinate 17,724 downwards.
GTTTAATTAGTGCAAAAAATGCAAGGTGACAAGGTGAAAAAGACGCTTTTATTACTAGTAACTCTGATTTTAATCAGCTTTTATGGCTATTCTGGCGATAAGAAAATTTATTCTTGGAAAGATAAAAATGGCGTATCAGTATTTTCAGATACTCCTAAACCAGGTGCGCAAGAAATCAAGCTCACCAATCAAAGTTTGTCGATGCCGACTGTTGATACAAGCATTTTAGATGAACAGCAACCAGCGGCTGTGAAAAGCTATAAAGCGGTTATTTCTTCCCCTGCCGATCAAGGCACTGTTCGTGAAAATACCGGTTCAGTGTATGTAACTAGCCGTATAACACCACGCTTTGAGAATGGTTTTAAAATTCAACTACTAGTTGATGGCGCACCGTACGCAGAACCTAGCAATATCAGTACTTTTGCCCTGCGCGAGGTAAACCGTGGCGAACACACATTGCAACTGAAGCTATTTGACCCACAAGGCTCTGTTGTCTCTGTTAGTCCAGTGAGCACATTTTATATGCATAGAGCATCGTCTTTATAAAAACCATGTATTTCTATCAAAGACCATAATTTACTTAAAATATTTGTGCTAAGCTGCTAATAATCATCAACGCACTAAAATGGTGCAACCATGCCCGATAATAAAAATTTTAACCCTGAGTTACTAACTAGCATTTGGCAAAACCTGTCAACGGCAGTGATCTTACTTGATCAACAATTCACCCTTATTTACGCTAATAATAGCGCCAGTGAACTGTTAGGATTAGGCCCTAAACGTATCCTCAATCAACCGTTTGACAGTCTTTTTAATTACCATTCCATTGACCTTAAACGCATTGCACAATACTCTTTGGTAGATGGTGTAGATTGCCACCAGCACAGAGCTGACGTGGTTTTTGTTGATTCTCGTCATGCCAAACTGGCAATTAGTTCGCGTCGCGTGAAGTTACAAAATGAGTATTTTATTTTATTCGAGTGTCGCCAAACTGATGATGAAATTCGCCACGATCAAGCTTCTAATCAAATGCATCAATATCAAGCAGCACGTAACCTAATTAGAGGGCTTGCTCATGAAATCAAAAATCCTTTAGGCGGAATTCGCGGAGCGGCGCAATTATTGCAGTATGAGGTTGATCAGCAAGAACGGGATGAATGTGCAGAATTAATTATTGAACAAGCCGATCGCTTACGAGAGCTTGTTGACAGGCTACTGGGCCCGAATCAATTACCACAAAAGTCATACGGTAATATTCATCAAACCTTAGAGTCTGTAATTAAACTAAGTACATTAGATAATTGCGCCAATATTAGCTTGGAGAAAGATTACGACCCAAGTATACCTGATGTCTATATTGACCAAGGTAAAATTCAGCAAGTAGTACTTAACATCGTTCGAAATGCACAACAAGCGTTAGTCGGTGGTGGCGTGATAAAAATTAAAACACGTATTAATCACCAGCAACGTCGCCCCGGAAAAGCCCCTAAAAAGGCACTGCTGATCCAAATTTCAGATGACGGACCAGGTATCGATTCCAGCATCAAAGAGACATTATTTTACCCGATGATCACCAACAAAGAAGGTGGTTCTGGCTTAGGTCTCTCGATTGCACAAACCTTGATCGATCAACACAACGGCTATATAGAATGCGATAGCTGGCCAGGTCATACAGAGTTTAATATATATCTGCCTTTTGCGGATTAATCGGTTTTTGGAGTTTGCATGAAAACAGTTTGGCTGGTTGATGATGATGCATCTATTCGCTTTGTACTTGAAAAAGCACTAACTCGCGCAGGATTTAATGCTGAAAGTTTTTCTAATGCACAAGACGTGCTGTCAGCATTAAAGTTTAGCCAACCTACGGTACTGGTGTCTGATGTACGTATGCCAGGTATGGATGGTATGGCATTATTAGAACTGATCGCTGAACAAAACCCAGGCTTGCCAGTGATCATCATGACTGCGCATTCAGATTTAGATTCAGCGGTAAATGCGTTTCAAAAAGGTGCTTTTGAATACCTAGCCAAACCATTTGATTTAAATGAAGCCGTTGCGTTAGTAGAAAGCGCGTGTCGCGCTAACTCAACTAAAAAAGTAAAACGTAAACCCGCACCACCTAAAAGTGCCCATATCATTGGCGAAGCGCCAGCCATGCAGGAAGTATTTCGGGCAATAGGTAAGCTGTCAGCATCAAGTATGAGCGTACTTATCAATGGTGAATCTGGCACCGGTAAAGAATTAGTAGCCAGTGCTTTACATAACCACAGCCCACGCAAAGAAAACCAGTTTATTGCCTTAAACATGGCAGCTATTCCAAAAGAGTTGGTTGAATCAGAGCTATTTGGCCATGAAAAAGGCGCTTTTACTGGTGCTGATAGCGTACGTAAAGGTCGCTTTGAGCAAGCCAATGGCGGTACGCTATTCTTAGATGAGATTGGTGATATGCCGCTGGATGTACAAACCCGTTTGCTGCGTGTTTTAGCTGATGGTGAGTTTTATCGTGTTGGTGGCCATCAAAGTATTAAAGTTGATGTCCGGATCATTGCCGCGACTCACCAAAACCTTGAAGACTTAGTAAAACAAGGCAAATTCAGAGACGATTTATTTCATCGCTTAAATGTTGTGCGCCTGCGCCTACCTGCACTGCGTGAACGTACCGAAGACATTGAACGCTTAGCACAGCATTTTTTACATAAAAGCGCCAAAGACTTACAAGTCGAAAGCAAAATTCTCAGCTCAAAAGCCACCGACTTACTACGCTTGTTCAACTGGCCTGGCAATGTTCGTCAACTAGAGAACACCTGCCGCTGGCTTACTGTTATGGCTCCCGGCGAGCTTGTGAGTGAGCAAGACTTACCTCCAGAGATCTTAGCAATTGACGAGACTCAACAAGAGGGTGATTGGCTTGATGCCTTTCAACAATGGCTTAACCTAGAGCTTAAGCAAGGCAAAGAAAACATCTGGCCTAATGTACAAGCGCAATTAGAAACCCGCCTAATTAAAACCGCATTGGCAAACTGTGCAGGACATAAACAAGAAGCCGCAGTAAAAATAGGCTGGGGCCGCAATACATTGACCCGTAAATTAAAAGAGCGCAATATCAACTAACTTCCCTGCTCAAACGAAGGAAAATAAGTTGAAGTTAATCGAGCATATTCCATTAATAAAGCAGATGGAGATACTTAATAGGCTGAGTTTTTTTAGAGAGTTCAGCCTCAATGAGCGCCAAGTATTACTGGAGTCATTCAGTCACTTATACTTAATCAATAAAGATCGCTTTGTGTTTAAACAGTTTGATAACGACAAACAACTGTATATCGTGCTCAGCGGCGCTATTGTGGTATTTAAACATAGTCATTTGATGGATTTAGGCACCATTGAACCCGGCGAATTTATTGGTGAAGGTGCGTTTATAAATAACCGCGAGCACAGCACCAGTGCTCGTGCTAAAAGCGATACCATAGTACTGGCGATTACCAGCGAAGCACTAATACGTTTACCAAATGTGATCCGCGAAAAAATTAAAGACCGCATTATCGAAGGGATGAGTGGACGTATTGCTAAATTAAGCGATTACCTCGAGTCACGCGGCTAATCCATATACACAACCTGTAGCGAACAGTTTAACCATTGCGGTCCTGCAATGTGTGCGTTATAGCGAAATGTATCTGAGGGTTTTTCACCAAAAGGCGTTGCAACCAAAGGGGTTGAATGCGTGTATGACTGCGCAGTATCTCTATAATTGATGACTAAATAATTTTCATAACGCTGCCAAACTAACTGAGCGCGGGCACCGTTTAGTAAAGTAAATTCAACCAAGTTATCAAAAAATCTGACTTTAAGGTTATTGTAGCGGTCTTCAACGCAACCAGTAGTATGCAGCTGTTGCGGCATCTCAAAACCTTGCTCTATTTGCTCACCACGTAAGTAAAAGCCAATATTGCCATCGCTATAGTGATGATTTGCCACCGACACATAATTAAGCTGCGGCTGATAACCCATTGCTTGCATAATATTTGCAAGCTGCTCTGTTTCAGCTGTAAGTAACTTATCTTCGGAAGTTAACAGTGTCGCAGCGGCAAACTCTTTGGGGATTGGTAATTGAATAAACTGATACGGTAATGGTTGTTGCTGTAAGCGTATTGTTAGCTGTTGTTTTTCTAGCTCTGTTAACGCTTGCGTGTACACATATATTGTTGGTTGTTGGCACGCAGTTAGTAATAACAACATGCCAATTAAAATGCCATATTTCATAGTCACCTCAAATAGATTACATCTGTAGTCTATTTGGGGTGACTATTTATAGCAAGTTAATTTACCTGGCTTTTGAGCCAAGCATCCACACTTTTACGGGTATATAGAATATCCTTGAACAAGCGGTGACGTTGAAACTCAAGTAGTTTTTCTTTACTATTTTCACCACAACTTAATTGGCTGTGATTGTCGTTAAAACGTGAAATTAAAGAAAAACCACGATCTGACCTATCAGGCGCTTTTTTTACAATCTTGCTAAGTTCAGACCTTACATCATCAGCGGTCATAAACCCTGAACCCTCCAAGCCCATTAACTCTTTTTTCATGGCTGATCTAACACCCATTTTAAATCTCCAGTACTGCGGCATTTGTAATAAAATGACCAACTAAATATCGAATACGACACGAATAGCAAATTACAGGCCAGCTACTGACGCGGATACTACGCTTGAATTACTACCGTTTTTTTAAAGACGGTAGAAAATTCAAAAAAGTTTCAGATTAATTCTATTTAATGCCCTGTATACTTTTGGCAGCTTGATGCAAAAGTCGCGCACAGCCTTTATACTACAGGCTGTGCCCTACCTTAATGAGATCAAACATGAACGACGAATATATTGAAATTGAATTAGAAGAAGAGCCAATTGAGCTATGCAAACTCTTAAAAGTTCTTGATTTAGTCGAAGGTGGCGGCCAAGCCAAAAACCTTATCACTGAAGGTTATGTTGGCGTTAACCATGAAATTTGTACAATCAAGCGGAAAAAATTATACAGTGGTGATGTGCTTGAATTTGATGGTGAGCTATTTAAGTTAACCCTAAGTGAAGATGCAACACCGGCGCAGCGTGCTGTGGAAAATACTCAATCTGAGAGTGTAAAAAGCCCTGTGCAAGAAACACCAGCGGCACCTAAAAACAAACGTAAACGTACTAAAAAGCCGAAAGTAGATGAAAAAACGGGCCGTCGTCCAATTTCATTTGGTTAATCACCAGCATAACTTGTAAAACAGTTTGAGGTCGTCTTTAATTACTTTCTAAATAACGACAAATAGAAAGCATTTTATGACGACTTCAACAGCCCCTACTTGGCTCAAAAGTGTTGCTTGGGCCGCATTAGTTTGGAATTTACTCGGGGTAATTGCATTTATTATGCAACTGCTTATGACACCTGAGATGATTAGTAAACTTCCTGCAGATCAACAAGCTGCATATTCAAATACCCCTTTATGGTCTACCTTAGCATTTGCTGTAGCCGTTTTTGCTGGCACATTAGGCTGTGTTTTCTTATTGCTTAAAAATGCCATTGCGCGAGCGTGTTTTGCGTTGTCTTTAATCGCGATTTTTATCCAGCAATTTTATAATTTTATCGTCATTAACAGTATTGCCTTACTCGGTGCGAGTGCTGTATTTATGCCACTACTGGTGATCATCATCGCTGTTTTATTATTACAACTTAGTCATCGTGGCAAACAACAAGGCTGGCTGAGATAAAACATCACTGCAAGCTTGCGTTGTTTTGATTGGTTTTACTACCCATGGCTTGAAATCTAAATTTTCAGCATCATCTCAGTATCATAAACTGTCTACTAATCGTGCAATCTGATACTGGTATGCAGTTTGCATTTCACTATTTAAAAGAGGTTACATTTACCATTTAAGGACATTCATCTACTTTAGGGGCATATAATGAATAATAGTTTTGACACCCAAAAACAACTCACTATCAACGGTGAGCAGTTTCATATCCATTCACTGCAAGGTTTAGGCGATAAAGCCAAGCGACTGCCGTTCTCGCTCAAGATCCTACTCGAAAACTTACTGCGCAATGAAGACGGCGTAAATATTAAAAAACAAGATATTGAAGCGTTGCTAAACTGGGATTCACAAGCCAAGCCCAGTGCTGAGGTAGCATTTACACCCGCCCGCGTGGTGATGCAAGATTTTACTGGCGTACCAGCAATCGTTGATTTAGCCGCAATGCGTGACGCCATGGAAAAACTCGGTGGCGATCCTGCGAAAATAAACCCACTCTCTCCTGCCGAATTGGTAATTGATCACTCTGTACAAGTAGATGGCTATGGTAATGATGGCTCATTTGATTTAAATGCCAAGCTAGAATATGAACGCAATAAAGAACGCTATGAGTTTTTACGTTGGGGGCAAACAGCCTTTGATAACTTAAAAGTAGTGCCGCCTGCAACAGGGATCGTTCACCAAGTGAATTTAGAATACCTGGCACGAGTGGTATTTAACGAAGACCGCAACGGGCAAAAATTTGCTTACCCAGATACCTTAGTTGGTACTGATTCTCATACTACCATGATCAATGGCTTAGGCGTGCTTGGCTGGGGTGTAGGTGGTATTGAAGCAGAAGCCGCAATGCTCGGCCAGCCAATTAGCTTGCTGATCCCACAAGTTGTGGGCATGAAGCTCAGTGGCCGCTTACCTGAAGGCACCACAGCGACCGATTTAGTGCTGACCGTTACTGAAATATTGCGTAAGCATGGCGTTGTCGGTAAATTTGTAGAATTTTATGGCGATGGCCTTGCTGATTTACCACTAGCCGACCGCGCAACCATAGCCAACATGGCACCGGAATACGGCGCTACCTGTGGTATTTTCCCTATCGATGATGAAACAATTAATTATCTTCGTTTAACCAACCGTGATGAAACACAGCTAAAACTGATAGAAGACTACGCAAAACATCAAGGTTTATGGCGCAACGATGGCGATGAAGCAAATTACACCGACAAGCTCGAATTAAACCTAAATGATGTAGTGCCAAGCCTTGCCGGTCCGAAACGTCCACAAGACAGAATTGCCCTTGATCAAGCTGGCGAAGTTATTGCCAATCATTTAAAAACCTTTCAAGATGAACGTCTTGCTAAGCGCGACGATAGTGATGAACAGCAATCACGAATTGAAGGTGAAGGCCCTGTCACTAATCCTGATGAGCCAACCAACGAAGCGCAATTTATGGGCGCAGCAAAGGTTAACTTTAAAGGGCAAGAATTTGAGTTAAAAGATGGCGCTTGTGTAATTGCTGCCATTACTAGCTGTACCAACACTTCTAACCCAAGTGTGATTTTAGCCGCGGGTTTAGTCGCGCAAAAAGCTCGCCAGTTAGGAATTAACGTAAAACCTTGGGTAAAAACATCACTGGCACCTGGCTCACAAGTGGTCACTGACTACTTAAAAAAAGCAGGCCTGATGGATGATTTAGATGCACTTGGCTTTAACCTAGTAGGTTATGGCTGCACTACCTGTATTGGTAACTCAGGTCCGCTTGCCGATGAGATCAGTGAGGCAATTCAACAACATAAATTAGTAGTAAGCTCTATTTTATCGGGTAACCGTAACTTTGAAGGACGTATTCACCAAGATGTGAAAATGAACTTTTTAGCCTCACCACCTTTAGTTGTCGCCTATGCGATTGCAGGTCGTACTGATATCGATGTTTATAACGAGCCACTTGCGCAAGATGCTAATGGTAACGATATTTACCTGAAAAATATTTGGCCTAGTGTCAGCGAAGTGAATGAACTGGTGAAAAAAACCGTCACTAAAGAAATGTTCGCTACCAGTTACGGTAATGTTTATAAGGGTGATGATCGCTGGCAACAAATCAAAATTCCTGATGGTAAACTTTATGACTGGGATGATGCCTCAACGTATATTAAAAAAGCGCCGTTTTTTGATGGCATGACGACAGAACCACCAGGCATCCCTACTATTACGGGTGCTCGCTGTTTAGCAAAACTTGGCGATTCCGTCACTACTGATCATATCTCCCCTGCTGGTGCAATTAAAGCAAGCGCGCCTGCTGGCGAATACTTACAAGAAAATGGCGTAGATAAATCGCAATTTAACTCATACGGTTCTCGCCGTGGTAATCATGAAGTAATGATGCGCGGTACATTTGCCAATGTACGCTTAAAAAACTTGCTTGCACCAGGCACCGAAGGCGGTGTAACGCGCACTCAACCTGATGATGAGCTTGCCAGTATTTACGATGCTGCAATGGCGTATCAACAGCAAGGCGTGCCACTCGTTGTGCTTGCCGGTGCTGAGTATGGTACGGGTTCATCACGAGACTGGGCAGCGAAAGGTTCGCTATTATTAGGTATTAAAGCGGTCATTGCGCAAAGTTATGAACGTATTCATCGCTCGAACCTAATTGGCATGGGCGTGCTACCACTGCAATTTAAAGCAGGTGAGAGCCATGAATCACTGGGGTTAACAGGTCAAGAGCAGTTCGATATCGAAGGTCTCTACGATAAAACCAAGGAAGTTAGTGTCGTTGCCACCAATAGCGAAGGCAAAAAACTAAGCTTTAGTGCCGATGTCCGTATTGATACCCCCAAAGAGTGGGATTACTACAAACATGGCGGCATTTTACAGTATGTATTGCGTAATATGTTAACTAGCTAATTAATCTATAATATTAGGGCTTTGCAAAATTAATTTGCTTAGCCCTTAATTTTTTGATGTAAAACAAGTCAGCTTACTCATTATTAACTACACTTAATTCATCTTATCATTAACGCCTGCATACTATGACCGAGCAAAAGATCATCAAAGTACTAAAAGTATTTATTGTCCTTGGCATATGCCTTATTGTGACTGGACATTATTTATTAGTGTCTGATCTGTTTGGTGAACAAAATAGTATTCATGGCATTATTATCAGCGCCGCTTTTATTGCTATTGGGGTGCTATTTTCTCTGCCTACAAAAATTTACCTCACTATTGTTTTAATGAACATAGAGGCTGTACATGACCAACATGTATAGCAGCAAGGTCTTGCAATTAATCAAACCATTTAACACCTCTAAAACTTTATTAATAGCGGCACTTTTAGTGCTTTGCTTACCCACTCAATTACGTGCAAATGAAAAACTGATTATTGCATCCGGTAATTTTGCACCTTATTTCATGCAAGATAACGTAACCGGTAATGGTTACTTCGATCAGCTTGTGGTTCAAGTGTTACGGATACAAGGCTATCAAAACCCGCAGTTGGTGCCGTTAAATAATGATGCTATTCAACGCTACTTCAACAATAAAGTCGCTGATATCGCGATCAACTATACGGCACAACCAGCTGCACACGCCTTTACTTCTCGTTATCGTGTGCGATTTATGAACCGCGTGACCATGCTCCGTTCTGCATGGACCGAGAAAGTAACTACGCTGAACGATTTGAAAAATTTAAGAGTCGGTAGTTTTATAGGGGCGAGCGATATCTTTGGTGCTGAGTATAAAAACATGGCGACACAGGTATTCACTCACTATAGTGAAGTAGGAAATCAACAAGCCCTAAATAAACAGTTACTTACCAATAAGATCGATGTCCGTATCGGTGATTATTTAATGCTCTACTGGCATACATCAACAAACACCCAACTTGACCCTACAAGTTTTATATATCGCGATATTTTAAACTATCAAGGCTCTTACATTGTTTTTCAAGATAAGTCTGTCAGAGATAATTTTGATGAAGGCCTGACAAGGTTAGTTGCTTCAGGAGAACTAATGATAGCTACTGAGCGTTGGTTAAAAGCTTATAACCTGCCAATCATTAAGCAACAATTTTTTGTAACACAGCCCGAAAAAACACAGCAAAACAACGCTATTGAAGCAAATTAATGCGTCTCATCTAACGATTTAGTGCGATGCTCTAACTGTTCTTTCACTTGCTCTGCATCTTCAAACAGCTTTTTCATCACCGCAGGATCATAAACACTGCTTGAGTTTGGCATTAAAGACATATTAGTTGTTTTTGAGGTACCTTTTAAAATAGACGTATCTTCTGCGGCAGTTACCGTAATATCACGCGGATCTAGAATTACTTTTTCACTTGTACCGTTAGGATTAGGCTGATCGGAGTAATGCCATTGCCCTTGCTGATCTTGCCATTTATAAATAACGGTCGTTGCTACTGAGCTTTCATCGGTAATTGATTCAACAACTTTTTGACTAGTCTCACTGACCAATTTGGCAGCTATAGCAAAGGTGTCACTTGATAACTCAACCATTTGCTCTGTTAGCTGATTTGATTTACTACTAATACCATCACTGGTTAACCACGTTTGGCCATCGGGTCGTTGCAAGTAAAATAATGCCGCGACACTGATCAGCAATACCATAATCGCTAGGTACGCAAAATACTTCATCTTCAATCCTTTGAGTTAAATTTTTTTCTTTCTATTTTCTTACTATCATTGATAGCGAGCTATGATTTTAGCTAGGTCACCATTATCTTTCAAGCTTTGTAAAAAATCATTAAATTCTTTTGCCCGCTTCTTGCCACGCTCAGTATGTGCAAATTGTAGCTGCAAAGGCGCCTCACCGACATTAAAAGCACTTACACCAAGAGCTGAGAATTTAGGGTATTTATTGACGTACCAATCAAAAACCGCGCGCGACATAATAGTAAAACGTCTACTAATATGGTTATCATTATAAAGACTCTGTAATACATCTAGATCCGAATAAAAGTTCTCACGATGTAGGATTTGATCACGCACCAATGGCTCATATTCAGGATATACATAACCAAAGCGCCCTAGCAGTACACCATTATGCAGCACTTTTTCATCTTGAAAATCACTGGGGTTTGCACCATGGGTCACCACCATGACATCTTCAACCATCACAATTTCTTGACTCCAATAATACTTATGGGCTGTCAAGAGCCAACTTTCAGATTCCATACGCGCATCAACCTCACCATTACAAACCATTTTCTCCGAGCGCATTTCAGGGACATATGTATACTCAATAGTAAGGGAGTGCTGCTCAGCAAACTGGGTTATTAACTCATTCAACAGTCCTTTTTTAGCGCCTCCAATAATGTGATATGGGGGATAATTCTCATCAGGTAACGCAACACGAAAGGTGTCAGCAAAAGAGTGGTTTGGAAAAAATAAAAACAAGATAGCAAAGTATCTATTCATCAATGATGCACACAAAGCTAATGGCTACTTACTTTATACTGTAGTCAAAAAAATAAAGCACAGCTAGTAGGCTGCGCTTTAGGAATTTAATGATAACCGTAAGATTAGATCCCATCACCATCAATGTGTAGGCCACATTCGCGGTTTAGACCAAAAAAACGGGTCTCTTCTTCGGTCATACCTGGCTCTAGTTTACGCGTAGTATGCACATCGCCCATTGACACATAACCTTGCTCCCATAATGGGTGGTATGGTAAGTCATGTTTAGTCAGGTACTGATAAACATCGCGATTTGACCATTCAATGATTGGATAAACCTTTACCGTGCCACGGCTAATTTCAACAACTTGCTTGTCAGCACGTGTCGATGATTGGTCACGACGCAAGCCGCTAAACCAAGTACCTGCATTTATATCTTTTAATGCGCGAGTCATTGGCTCAACTTTATTAAGCTGGTTATATTGTTTAATACCCGCTTCGCCTAGCTCCCATAACTTACCAAACTTGGCTTCTTGCCAAGCTGGGCTTAACTGCGACTTATACACTTTCAAATTTAGTGATAAGCGTTCGGTCATTTGCTCAATAAACTGATAAGTCTCTGGAAATAAATAACCTGTATCAGTTAGCACCACTGGAATATCGGCTTTTTGTGACGTTACTAAATGCAACATTACCGCGGCTTGAATACCAAAGCTTGATGATAAAAACTGCGTATCTGGCAAGTTTTCCAGTGCCCATGCTACACGCTGCTCAGCGCTCATATCTTTTAATATGCGGTTAGCATCAGCAAGCAGTGTTACTTGGCTTTCTTTATCAAGCTGTAAAATGTTTTTAAATTCACTCATAGTAAATTCCAAACCTTAGCAAGCGCGAACGCTTGCTTTAAATTATGCGTAGAAATCGGTGACTGAGACTTTAACTTCAGCAACAATGCCTTTGCGGATCACAAAATCACCAAAACATTCGCCGTCGTTACGCTCACTTGCCCATTGACCTATTAATTTATCAAAGGCCTCTAAATACACGTCTTCACCGACATTCTCTAAATACAACTTAGGAATACGAGTACCTTCAAGATTGCCACCTAAGTAAACGTTATATTTGCCAGGTCCTTTACCCACCAACCCTGCTTCAGCCAACATTGCGCGGCCACAGCCATTCGGGCAACCAACAACACGCATGATAATACTATCATCAGGAATACCGTGTTTAGCAAGCAGCGCTTCAGTTTTTTCAATTAAGCTTGGTAAATAACGCTCGGCTTCCGCCATCGCTAAAGGGCAAGTCGGCAGTGAAACACAGGCCATTGAGTTTTTTCGCTGCTCTGAATCTTTGTCATCAATCAAACCGTGTTCACGCGCTATTTTTTCAATTATTGCTTTTTGATCAGCAGGCACACCGGCAATGATCAAGTTTTGATTTGCCGTCATACGAAAATCACCTTGGTGAATTTCAGCAATTTTACGACAACCTGTTTTCAGTGGTTTACCCGGAAAATCTAAAATACGACCACTTTGGATAAATAAGGTTAAGTGATGCTTACCATCAATACCTTCAACCCAACCAATGCGATCGCCACGATGAGTAAACTCATAAGGGCGGCTTGGTGCAAATTTAACCCCTGCACGTTGCTCTACTTCCGCTTTAAATACATCAGTACCTACACGATCTAAGGTGTATTTAGTTTTTGCATTTTTACGGTTTGAGCGATTACCCCAGTCGCGCTGTACAGACACCACATGCTCAGCAATTTTTAGCGTATCTTCGAGTGCGATAAAACCAAAATCATCGGCTTTACGTGGATACGTTGCAGTATCGCCGTGAGTCATAGCAAGACCACCACCTACTAGCACGTTAAAACCAACTAATTTACCGTTATCAGCAATCGCGACAAAGTTTAAGTCATTCGCATGCACATCCACTTCGTTGTTCGGTGGAATAGTCACTGTGGTTTTAAACTTACGTGGTAAGTAAGTTGAACCTAAAATTGGCTCTTCTGTGGTTTCGCTTTTTTCGCCGTTTAGCCAAATTTCAGCATACGCTTTAGTTTTTGGTAACAAGTGCTCAGAAATTTTCGCTGCCCACTCATACGCTTCTTGATGCAGCTCAGATTCAACCGGATTAGTAGTGCATAGTACGTTACGGTTTACATCACCCGCTGTTGCGATTGAGTCAATGCCCACGCTATCCAACATTTGGTGCATGCCTTTTATATTTGGCTTTAACACACCATGAAACTGAAACGTTTGGCGAGTTGTTAAACGAATACTACCGTAGCTGGTTTTTTCATCTGCGAACTTATCAATTGCTAACCATTGCTCTGGCTTGATGATACCGCCAGGCATACGTGCACGTAACATGACGTTGTGTAATGGCTCAAGCTTTTGCTTAGCACGCTCACCACGAATATCACGGTCATCTTGCTGATACATCCCGTGGAAACGAATTAACTGAAAGTTATCCGCAGTGAAACCACCGGTGATCTCATTTTTTAAGTCTTGTTCAATTGTGCCACGTAAAAAGTTACTTTCTCTTTTCAAGCGCTCGTTATCAGAAAGCTTTACGTTTTTATCTTGTTCGCTCATGTTTAATCCTAAATTTGTTACAGTGACGGCTGTTAGCTTTTAATAAAATAAACTACGTGCGCTTAGTACACGTCTTTCTGATAGCGGTTAGCGCTGCGCAAATCTTTCAAGTATTGATCTGCATCTTCATAGCTCTTACCTGTGTTCTCGCTAATAATATCAACCAACGCATTGTGCACGTCTTTTGCCATTCGATTAGCGTCACCACAAATATATAAATGCGCGCCCGCTTCTAGCCATGCAAATACGTCTTTGCTGTTTTGGCGTAGCTTGTCTTGCACGTAGACCTTCTCTGCTTGGTCACGGCTAAACGCCACATCAACTTTACTTAGTAGCCCTGATTTTAAGTAACCTTGAATTTCTACTTGATATAAGAAATCTTGGGTAAAGTGTGGGTTACCAAAGAATAACCAGTTTTTACCGGATGCTTCGCGGGCATCACGTTCTTGTAAGAAAGCACGGAACGGCGCAATACCAGTACCAGGGCCGACCATGATCACTGGCGTTTCGTCGTTAGCAGGTAAACGGAAGTTATCGTTATGCTCGCTATATACTTTTACTCTACAGCCTTCTTCGGCACGACGTGCTAAATAACCCGAACAACCACCTAAGTGCTCACTACCGAATGCCTCAAATTCAACTAGACCAATGGTTAAATGCACTTCATCTTCAACCTCAGCTTGGCTTGAAGCGATAGAATATAAACGCGCTTGTAGTTTGCGTAGGCAATCAACTAAAGTTTGTGCTTCAAGCTTGGCTGGATTTTGGCGGATCACATCATAGATTTGACGAGGCTCGATGTATTCACGCATTGCCGCTTTATCTTCAACCAGCTTTAATAACTCAGGTGTGCCTGTCGCTATCGCGTACTTTTCCACAAAGCCAGGGTATGACTGAGTCAATTCAAGTTTTTCAATCAGTGCATCACGAATACTGAGCTCTTCATCAGCGATTTTAACTTGGCTTGCAGCATCAATTTGCGTCAGTGTCAGTACTTCATCAACCAGTGCTTCATCATTTAAGAAGTACACACCCAGCGAGTCACCCGGTGTGTAAGTAATATCAGACCCTTCCAGTGAAATCTCAACATGGCGCACATCTTTGCTAGAGTCACGACCAGTGATCTTTTGCACTAGGCTAAGCTCTGCTGGAAATGGGTTTTGCTTAGTATATTGGCTGGCAGCTGTTGCTGGTGTACCAAATGACACCACTTGCCCACCTGTTGCGCCTTGCTGTGCTTTTAAATCAGGTTCAAATGCATCAAGTGCTCCGCTGATCCAGCTGGCGGCTTCATCATCGTAATCAACGTCTAAATCAGCACGCTGATAAATGGTTTCTGCACCGAGCTTATTTAAGCGCTGTTCAAAATCTTTTGCTGTTTGACAGAAGAACTCATAGCTTGAATCACCTAAACCTATAACCGCAATTTTAACGCCATCAAGCTTAGGTGCTTTTTTGGTTGCTAAAAACTCATGTAATGTTTCTGCATCTTCAGGCGGCTCACCTTCACCGTAAGTAGAAACAACGACAGTTAAGAATTTTTCTTTTTTCAGGGCCGTTGGTTTGTAATCAGCCATGCTAACTAACTTAACAGCTAAACCACGAGACTCCGCTTGCTCTTTGAGCTTAGTCGCTACACCTTTTGAATTACCGGTTTGTGAGCCATATAAAATGGTCAATGCAGCTGCATCTCCAGCACTTGGCGCAGCACCTACAACACCACCTAAGGCCGCCGTATTGGCATTCGCAGCAAGGTAGCCACTTACCCAAGCTTGCTGAATTGGATTAAGCTCAGCCACTAAACCTTGCAGCTTTTGTACTTGCTCTTGCGATAGCGGACTTGCCGCGGCATTGAGTTGACCTAACAACATGAATTAATTCCCCGTAACCCTGAAAGTTATCTGCAAAATGATCACTGATTACAGTAATCACTTTGCCTAAAATTTGTGTCGCCTTTAAGGCAAATAACTCAGGCCCTAAAGATTTCTCTGAGTGTGAAGAATAACGGGGTACGCGCCAATAAAAAAAGAATAGAATCTGCTTTGTTATTCCATTTAGTTATTAATTTATAAATTAACCAGTAAAAACAGATTAAAAGGTAAAAATAACTGCTGATGATTTCAGCACCACGCTTAGCCGATCAGAAATATCATACAAAAATTTATTCACTTCATTTTTTTCAAAATACAAATTAACTTTTTTGCAACAAATCTTGAGTAGGCTATAGTGGATTTGGCCACATTCTGTGCGCCGACTATAAATACAATAAGGAAACACTATGTCACACGGGGCATATAGAAAACTCATACTCAGCAGTGCTATGTTAGCTACAGCACTTCCCTGCATGGCCAGCATTAATAATGGTGACTTTGAAAACTGGTCAAGTAATAGCCCAAACGGCTGGAGTACGATTGACTCAGGCATTACACTATCAGCTTCAAATACCATAGTGAATTCAGGAGCTCTTGCTGCAAAAGTAGTGGTTAATACCGCTAGTCAAAGCAATACTGATTTACTGCAAGAAGTTACTGTTGAGGCCGGCAAAAGCTACTTATTCTCAAGCTGGGTTTATCACACCGAAGGCGGCATTAAAGCGCGCTTAATTGCCGACGGCTATCAAGGCTATTCAAATCCAGCGTTATTAAATCAGTGGCAACAAATAAGCTATACATATACAGCAACCAGCAATGCTACGATTACCGTGGGCCTGCGTTTTTACGATGTCAGCGGCTTTGATGGCAGTGAAACTATTTATGTGGATAGTTTTACACCAGGTTCTAGTGATACCACCCCACCGCCACCAGTCGGTTGTGCTGATAACACCGTTAACTTAGCACTGACAACTGATAACTATGGCGAAGAGACTAGCTGGCAGATCACTAACGCCCAAGGCATAGCAGTTGCGTCAGGTGGCAGTTATAGTGGCAACAACAGCTACACAGAGCAAGCTTGCTTAGTTGATGGCGATTACACATTTAGTATTTTTGATAGTTACGGCGACGGTATTTGCTGTTCATTTGGTAATGGTAGCTACGCGCTAACATCTGCCCAAACAACATTGGCTAACGGCAGTAGTTTTCAAAGCAGTGAAGCAACTCCCTTTATACTTGGTGATAATACCAACCCCGAAACGCCACCCATCGAGCCAACTGGCTACTATGTTACAGCACAAGGTTTAACGGGCTATGCACTTAAAACCGCGCTTTATAACATTATTAAAGGTCACAACTCACAAGGTTATTCAGCTATTTGGAGTTTTTACGATCTTGCTTCACGGGATAAGTACTTTGAAAATGACAATTCAATACTCGATCGCTATTCAGAAAATCCCACCGGTCAAGACAGCTATAACTATGTCGCTGTAAGTGATCAATGCGGCACTTACAATAGTGAAGCTGATTGTTATAACCGCGAACATTCATTTCCGAAAAGTTGGTTTGGCGGCACAAATGAGCCTATGAATTCAGACGTACATCATATTTTTGCAACCGATGGTTATGTTAATTCAAAACGTAGCAATTACCCATTTGGCGAAGTAGGCAGCGCCAGTTTCACCTCAAGCAATGGCAGTAAACTTGGCAGTGCAGCCAGCTCGATTAATTACTCAGGCACGGTATTTGAGCCAATCGATGAGTTTAAAGGTGACTTTGCTCGCGCCTACTTCTATATGGCAACCCGCTACGAAAACGTCATTGGTACTTGGCAAAACAATACCACGGCTAGTAATGCCGTACTTAACGGCTCTAGTAACCAAGTGTTTGAGAATTGGGTAGTGACTATGTTGGTTAATTGGCATAACGACGATCCAGTCAGTCAACTTGAACTAGATAGAAACCAAGCCGCTTATGAGCATCAAGGCAATCGCAATCCATATATCGATCATCCAGAATTTGTTGAGATGATTTGGTAAAAGGGCTGCGG
>NZ_JACJDT010000034.1:0-50771 GCF_014163675.1 Pseudoalteromonas sp. SR44-5 | reverse complement strand
GAATGGCGCCGAAATAAAGAAGGCGCCAGTATAAATTGGATGTTTAATGTTGATTCAGCACGTGAAAAACTAGAGAGAGCTTACGGTGCTCTCAACTAGTCAAAATTTGTGTGACGAAGTACTAGTTGGCCATTAATGGCAGCCTGAATACTCAAGGTTGCACCACCAATCACCGCCAAAATTATCATAATTATAGTCATCAGCGTCCCCTAACCTTGTGCCATTAAAATTAATGCAATGACAATAAAAAATAGTGCCATAAGCCGTTTGCGGTCAATCTGGCGATGTTGACTACCAAATAAACCATAATGATCTATCAGCAAACTTTTCGCTATTTGTCCCGTCAATATACTGATCATCGTCATAGCAATACCTATCACAGGTGCTGTGAACGTCAATATAACGACATAAACAGGCCCCAACACGCCGCCTAACAATGTCCATGATGGTTGTTTGAAAAAAGACGGGCTATTGCGAGGACTAAAAAATAGCATCAACATAAAGGTAAGAGCAACACCAACACCAAACACACTAAATGTGGCCCATAATTCTCCAACCTCACCACCTAAAGGGCCCAATAAGCCTGCTTCTACAGACAGCCCCATTCCTCCCATAACGACAATTAAAATCAAAATAAACTGCATGCAAATCTCCTATTAATAAGGAATAAATAATAACCTAGAGCTTTAACGCGAAAAATGGGATTATATAAGAAACACTTTTGCAGGATTTGCACAAATGAATGATTTCAGTTCGATCAATATCAGAGCGTTAAAATTTTTTATCGCCGTGTATAAATGTAAAAGCTTTTCTGTTGTTGCTCGACATGAAAATGTATCGCCTTCTATGGTCTCTAGAGTAATTTTGCAACTTGAAGATGCCCTTGGTCAGCAACTTTTTTACCGTAACACAAGAGCAATAATGCCAACCGAAGCGGGCCGAATTTTTCATGATTATGCGCGCTCAATGACCGAGCAACTCAACGAAGTACGAAACGAGCTGCAGGATAGAGCAACTCAACCCAAAGGGTTAATAAGAATTAATGCGCCGGTTTTTTTCGGACAAAAACACATAGCGCCTTGGCTTGGTGAGTTTTTAAATCGCTATCCGAAAATTCAAGTAGAGTTGACTCAAACCGATGATTTTATCGATCCGCATATTGATGCCGCTGACGTGATTTTTCGTATCGGATCTCTTGCAGATTCATCGTTACATGCTAAAACATTAGGACTGCAAACTTATCATTTAGCCGCATCCCCTGCTTATCTGAAAAAATATGGCACACCAAAAGTACCGGCTGATCTTAGTCAGCATCAGGGCTTAATTTATCGCGGTTCATCGGGGCAAAATCGTTGGTTAATCAAAATTAATTCGTCATGGCAGCAGCAAAGTGTAATACCGACTTTAGTATCTAACAACGCTGAAACGCTGTTTATCGGGGCTTTGAACGACATGGGAATTGTATTATTCCCTGATTGGTTAATTGGTGGAAGCTTAAAAACAGGCGCTCTTGTTTCACTCTTAAGTGAATTTGCGCCAACAATAAAAACAGGACCACAAAACATTACTGCAATTTACCCTAATACACGACAACCACCGTTAAATGTTCGAGTATGTATTGATTACTTTAGTGAAGTTTATGGCAACCCGCCGTACTGGAAATACCAAAATTAAGTATCTGCGTTATGCTCTAACGGGTGCAAACAGACCAATAGTGATACCTAAAAAACACACCCGCTCAGCACACAATTGCATGTAGCTAAGTGACGCAGTTACTCACTGATTTTTTGGTGAATAATTTAGTCTGAGGGTAGATTTATACACTACAACTAGGGGTATACTGGAAATAGGTTTTCAATTGTGGAAAATAGTATGCTCCCAACAACACACCCTATTTTTTGGCGCGACCCCGAGTTACCATTTGTCGAGCTGCGCCAAGTATTAGATGGCCGCAAAGTCACTTATGCTCCCCACTCCCACCAGCAATGGTCAATTGGCGCAATTTTAGCGGGGCAAAGTGAATTCATTTGTGAAGATCGTCTACATCAAGTAACACATGGTAATTTAGTATTAATGAACCCTGATGAAGTCCACGCCTGTAATCCAAAGCAAAACTCAGTGTGGGCTTATTACATGATGCATATAGATAAAAATTGGTTAGCAGCGTTATTGTTCGAGTCTGGCGTCACAAAGCAACAAAACTGGCAAGGAAGTCGCTTGGATACAGTGCTACTACCACAGCTTTATCAGGACTTTGTTATCTTGTGCCAAAACCTAATGACAAATACGTTTACCGCAGCACAAAAGCGCACGTTGCTAAGTAGTTACTTCGTGCAATTATTTACGTACCTTGATTGCGTTGAGCCATTACACGAGCAAACGTTATTACCTGAAAATAAGCTATATCAAGTAGCGAACTACCTGAATGAGCACTGTTTTGAAGACCAATCAATTAACACAATCAGTACACTTTTTGGCTTTAGCAGCAGTTATTTAGTGCGCGCTTTTAAACGTCATTTTAATATGACTCCGCACGCTTATCGGTTAAATCGTCGTATTCAATTAGGTCAGCAAGCACTAAAACAAGGCCAGCCAATAGCAAGTATCGCTCACAGTGCAGGTTTTAGTGATCAAGCGCATTTTCAGCGGGTCTTTAAACAACGCGTAGCGGCAACTCCCGAGCAATATCGCCGTACTTTATCACTGTAAATTAAAACCACTAAATCAATAATAAAAAGCAGCTGCCAGCCAGTAATAGTGCAAGAATTTTATTCATCACTCGTATTTTAGCTGGGCTTTGAAAATGCTGCCCGAGCCGTATACCTAGCCAAACCCAACAGCCAAGTGATAACCAACAAATAGGTAAATATAAACTTGCAAAAGTAACCAGTTCAAATCCTTGCGCCCCTGGACTATATGCTGCAATGCCTGATAAAGAAGCCAACCACGCTTTAGGGTTAAGCCATTGCATGATCACACCTGTCATAAAGGTAGGGGCATTTTGCTTAGCGTCAGCTGTGAGGCCGCCATCATCGATAAATAATTGATAACTGAGATAAAGTAAAAAAGCGATACCGAGCCACTGTAATACACCAGTGATCCAGGCTAATTGCGCAATGAGATAATGCAAACTAAAACCAATAAACAAAAATAATGCAATGAAACCAAAGGTAGCACCAGTCACAAATATTAAGCCTTTTTTTGCCCCATATCGCGCACTACTACTTAACGAAACAAGGTTAACTGGCCCGGGTGATATAGACGCCGCCAAGGCAAATAGTGCCATTGAGATGATCACTGATAAAGTCATAACGTATACTTAGGTTATTTAAAGTGGCGTTTATTATCTGTTGTTGCAATAAGCCATGTATTGAACAAAATTGACCTTGTTGTAAATAAAATAGCATCTGACAAATTACCCCTGCAAAAACACAGCTGCACTAAAAAAATCGGTGTTACACTAGAATTAGTCCATCTTACAAATTAGCGAACCATGAAAGAATGTAATCAATGTGGTAAATGCTGTATTAAATACGGTGGTGGCGATCTGAGCGCCACGCAAGAAGAGATTGATCTATGGGAGATATTTAACCCCGAAATCTTTGAGTTCGTTAAAAATAACCAAATATGGCACGACCCACAATCGGGAGTAAAACTAAGCCAATGCCCTTTTCTTGAAATAGCCCCAAAAATAAATCCCCTCGCCGCAAATAAATATACCTGCAGTATTTATTTAGACCGCCCTGAAGATTGCCGCCACTATCCTAGCCTTATCACCGAAATGGTAAGAGACGAATGCGAAATGATTGAAGTAATCGATTTAGATAACTATAAAAAAGCACAAAGAAAACTAGATCTATTAATGCAAGACAGTCGCCCTGGCGGCTATACAGAATAAAACAGAGCTTAGCTTTGAGTGAGCTCCTAGCCATTAGACTAAAGACTTAGAACCCAGTAATTCATTAATACATGCCGTATAACTGGCTTTTTCAAAGCAATAAACAACAAATATGAAAATAAGGTATTGATTATTAACAATAGAAATTAACTTTTGAATATTTTCTTCTCTGCTGGCTATACCTGCGCCAAGCTACTTTAATCCGTCATGCTCGACCTTTGCCTAATCGTAATTGATAAACCTCTACTTTATTCTATCGATTCAATATTCATTGCTTTATACAAGCTGTTTTTTTATTTTGAGTTAGCAACAATGTTGCAGGAGAATTCATGACAACCACGCCAAAAGATGACACGTCATCCCAAGCTGAGCAGGTAAGCGATACTCAAACCGTTTCCGATAGCTATAAAAATCTTCATAAACCAAGCTCTGAGTTTGCCAGTCGAGACGATTATCTCGAGCATGAACTGCAAATTATGCAACCAAAGCGCTGGCGTCCTAACTTGCCTTTTCGGGATTACCGCTTCGAATTTGAAGACACGATTCCCGCTATGGCAGGGACAATTGGTAAAGTTGTTATGGTAGGCGCTATTGCCGCCACCTTTGCCGCACCGCTTGGTTTAAGTGACGCCTTTGTGTTAGAAAACGTACGCTATGAGTTACTCATAGTGGCTATTTTTATCATCTTGTTTTCAGGTTTTATTTTACCCACTGCTAACTTAGCGGGAACCCACGGACCACTCATTCCATTAATTCCCATTGTTGTTGCAGCAGGCGGACACCCAATGGCATTCGGGCTACTCATTGGCGCCTTAGGGTTACTGCTTGCCATCAGTAAAGGCGGCAGTTTGTTGGCACGACTAACCAGTAAAGGGGTGTGCGGCGGATTATTACTTTACTTAGGATTCATAGGCACTATATCGCAAGTAAAGAAACTGTTTGCATGGGCTGAAAAAATTCAAATGACCCACATTGCCTTCATCGTTATTTTGGCCACTATTTTACTGTACGCGCTACTCGAACATTTTAAAAAACGTTGGTTAGCTGTGCCGCTCAGCTGCCTTATTGGTGGTTTAACGGCCTTTGCCTTAGGTGCGCCGTTTGAATTTAAAACCGCCCCTGGGTTACCAAATATGAACCCTATGTATTGGTGGGGTGAAAACACCGGTTGGATGTTAGGTTTGCCGACTCTTGAAAGCTTTGTAGTCGTATTGCCCTTTGCCATACTGGCAGTGGCCATGTGGTCGCCAGACTTTTTAGGCCATCAAGTATTCCAAAAGATCAGCTACCCAAAACGCACTGAAAAAGTGCAAATGAACATTGACGATACTATGCTCAGTGCATCAGTTAGGCAAACCTTTGGCTCTATTTTAGGTGGGTCTAACTTCACCTCATCATGGGGCACGTATATTGTGCCTGCCGCGATTGCTAAGCGCCCTATTCCAGCTGGTGCAATTTTAACCGCACTTTTTTGTGTAATTGCAGGTATATGGGGTTATCCAATGGATCTCGCCATTTGGCAACCGGTACTGTGTGTGGCGTTAATAGTGGGTGTATTTATCCCACTGCTTGAGGCAGGTATGGAAATGACTCGCGAAGGTAAAACCACGCAATCAGCAGCTATTGTGGTATTTGCTTCAACGTTAGTAAACCCAGCGTTTGGCTGGTCACTGACCATGCTGCTCGATAACTTAGGCTTAATTGGCTGTAAAGAGCGCAGCTCTGAGCTGACCCATATGAGTCGCTGGATCATTCCGCTGTTTATGTTTGTATTATTGACCAGTGTTATGGCCATGGTGGGCATGCTGCCAGGTATTCCAGCGTTGCTAGAAAACTTTAGGCACTAATACAAAAAGGGGGGAAGCCAGTACAGCGCTTACCCCCCCTTTTTAATAACCGTGACTTCGTTTTATTCGTCTTGCAACGCCATAGCAGCAAGTTTCATGGTACTTGCAAATGATTCTGCGCCAGCGATAAACAAGCCATTGTGGCAAAACATTGCGTCATCAATGCCCGTTTGCGCTTGAAATGCAGCATCTGATAAACCAGCCCATGCTTTTGGTAGTGACTTTCTGTCTTCAAATGAACCCGGTTCAACAGGCACCGTTTGCAAAATCCATTTGCCTGAATGCGATGGATAAACCATGTATAACGCTTCTTGCGATAAAGCATGCACGGTTTTTTTCCACGGCGTATATTGCTCTAATACAATCACTCTTGCATCATCTGCGTTATCAATCGCTTTAGCGACGATTGCTTTAGCATTAATGCCGCCACTGGCTGCTGCAATAAAACGTGTTAAAACACGCGATGCAAATTCAACCGCCTCATCAAAACAACGATCAAAGTCACTTTCCTCTTGCCATGTTGGGTTAAACATTGAAATTGTTTGGCTAAGACTGATCCCTTTCGATACACCTTCAACATGACCGCAATCAATCGCATCAATGGTCGATACCAAACCGGCATCAACTGCATGCGCAACATCTTGGTCACCCTGACACAGCTCTAAACCATATTTTTGCCAAATTAAACCAAATGATGAGTATGGGATGCCATTTTCACGCTCGCCGGCACCGCCACGTTGGTGATGATCAAAACGTCCAGCAGCTGGGTCATATTCGCCGCCAACATCAATCACTATGTCAGCTTGCGCGATTAATTCTAAATCACGGGTACGTATAAGTTTAAAAGTAGGAAGAATATGCCTAAGTGCGGCGATACTAAACACATCATCCGCATGAAAATTACCGTTATGAGTTGCTACTGTTATATCATTCATTTATTTAATATCATTTTAGAAAGGAGTAAGAAGACGGCGAAATTTAAACTGATCCGTTAGCACAAAATAGATAAGTCAAAATTACAAGCACAACAGTATACGCTATCGGCGAGCAGCCCACAAAAACAGTGAACCACTTTGTGGTAATTAATCGTCTAGAGGAAGATAAGCTACAGTAATAACAAAACAACAGTAGATTGATGGTAAAAACATAACCAATCCATACATGAACTGTCTTCAGTAAAACTTTCTCCTCGAGCGATAACTCAGTCTTTGCTAAATAAAATTGCCGAACCCACGGCCATTAAACTAAGTATATTATTTAAAGAGCAAGTTAAATAATATTGTTGCCTTGCTCAGGATCGCGAGAGCGCTCAGCTTGTTCACGAATTTCATCAGCATCACTGCTCACATCATCAATACCAGCATCCAGATGCGCAATCGGTTTGACTTTTTGATCTTGCGTAGTGGGTTGTTCCGGAGTCTTTTGTGCTTGCTCACTTGGTGCATTTAAAATAATCCGTTCACGAGCATCATCAGGCATACTAATACCATGCGCGTTAAAGCTATTAACCATTTCACGCATCAATTGCGACGCTACCTTAACCGGGCTGTTTTGCTCACTATTAACCCAAAAGTAAATACTGAGATTGATAGTGGCTGAGCCTAATTCATCAAGTAACACCTGTGGAGCCGGATCTTTTAGCACAGCAGCTTGTTTATCCATTAAACTCAGCGCTAACTGCTGAGTGTTACGTATATCGTTATCGTAACCTATGCCTATTTTATAGTGACCGCGCATTTTCGGATTAGCAGTAAGGTTTTTAATCACATTTTTATAAACAGTCGCATTAGGTATTTGAATATGATTACCATCAAAATCAACTAATGTGGTCGCCCGCGCAGTGACCTTTTTTACTACCCCTAAGCAGCCATCGACTTCAATAACATCATCAATACGAAAAGGACGTTGCACACTTAATAGCATGCTCGATATAAAGTTTTCTGCAATATCACGAAATGCAAAACCTAAGATTAGCCCGACTAATCCAGTTCCGCTCATTATCGCCACGGCAAATTCACTTAAGCCTGCTAAGCGTAAAAATAAATAAACTCCAAACAAAATGATCACAGTACTAATAAAGCGACGAGCAACAACATGCAATAACCGCCTTTCACTTACATAGCCAATAGGTTTCACTAATAAATAAGACACAGGCTTTGCTAAAAAATAGCACACGATTATTGCTGCTATACCTAAAGTGAGAGCAGGTAACATTTGCCAAGCACTTTGTAAAAAATGCGCAATTTGTGAGTTTATACCGTGCCAAGATACTGGCGCTAAAGGATCCGCATTGGTACTCGTTGTTTGTATTTTTAATGCGCTAATAATTTGATTATTAATACTATTCATTATTTCCATATGTAACTCATGCGCTCTTTATTGATAAAACCATTAATTCTGTAGAAGCAAATTAAACGCCAACTTAAGCTGGCAAGCACCTTGCACCTTAACTTCTAATAAATAGTGACTAATAACCATCAGCAAGGAATAAAATATGGCACATAAACCACGTGGCTACACAGCAGATAAACCAACCGAGATCCCCTTGCTGGGCTGGTGGGATATCAGCAAGCGGGTATATCAAAGTATGTCGCAAGATAACTTATCCTTTGTTGCCGCTGGTGTCGCCTTTTACGCATTACTCGCTATTTTTCCAGCACTGGCAGCCTGTGTTTCGCTGTATGCTTATTTCGCCTCTACGGCGGATGTTAGTGAACAGATTAGTAAGTTTATTACTTTATTGCCACCAAGCAGCCGAGAAATCGTTCTACAACAGGTATCTGAAGTTACCCAACAATCACAAAAAGTGTTAAGTGTTAGTGCAATAAGCACGTTGTTATTAACCACATGGAGTAGCAGTAAGGGCTGCCAAGCACTGATCACAGCCTGCAATATTACCTACCATGAGCAAACCAAAAGGCAGTTTTTCAAAGCGCTTTTAGTGCGCTTTCTATTCTCTATTGGCGCTATATTGGTCGCCGTAATCGCATTATTAATCATTGGTATATTGCCTATCGCACTTAATATTGTTGGTCTAGAAAACAGTATCGATACGGTGATCAAATTACTCACTTGGCTGTTACTAGCAGCGACTTTTCATTTTGCTTTAGCTTTTGTATATCGTTATGCACCCCATAGAAAAGCGGCAAAGTGGCGTTGGGTTACAACTGGTTCAGTAATGGCTACTGGGCTTTGGATCATCGCATCATTAGGGTTTTCATATTATGTGTCACAGTTTGCTTCATACAATGAGACCTATGGTTCTTTAGCCGGGGTCGTGATCATGTTGATGTGGTTGTATATCAGCGCCTATATTATTATTTTTGGCGCTGCAATTAATGCCAGCACCGAACAGCAAACCATGGTTGATAGCACCGTGGGACCTGCACATCAGTCTGGCAATCGCGGGGCTTTTGTAGCGGATAACCTAACGAAAAAACAAAAATCAGAACGTTCTGTTAAAACGAATGAATAGTGCTATTTTTACCCATGGTTGTTTAATTTTATTGTGTTTAAATAATACCATACAAGATTCGGAGCAAAGCAATGAAAGTAATAAAGCAACTCAATAGCCATGCAACCCAAGATGGTGATGGCGTAAATATTAGCCGGATACCAGGCTTTGATGGTAAGCATTTAGATCCTTTTTTAATGATCGACGAATTAAAATCCGACGATCACAGTGACTTTATGGGTGGGTTTCCTGCCCACCCGCATCGTGGTATCGAAACCTTTACCTACATTATTAAAGGCGGCTTTGAACACCAAGATCAAATGGGCAATAAAAAAGCTATTCGCGCAGGTGACGTGCAATGGATGAGTACCGGCTTTGGCGTTATCCATAGCGAAATGCCACTTGCCGATGCGATTGAGGGGATGCATGGCTTTCAAATTTGGCTCAATATGCCAAGCACTGAAAAGCTCAGAGCACCGAAATATCAAGATACTACTGAGCACTCTGCACCTGATCATAAAAATAGTCAAGGTGTTGAACTAAAAGCACTGGCTGGCAGTTGGCAATTTGACCAGCAAACTCAGGTTTCAAGCCTACAAGAACTAGCAGCCAATGGCATGCTAGCAGATGTAACATTACCTGTAGGCACTGAGTTTGCCCACCCACCTCTGATACAAAGCAAGGTGATGATTTATATTCATACCGGCTCTATCAACACCGAACAAGGTGGTCCAGTAATGGCTGGCAGCCTACTTATTTTAGAGTCCGGTAGTGATATTAAATTTAGCTCGCAAAGCGGCGCTGGGGTACTTATTTTAGCCGGTGATCCGCTTAATGAACCTATTGCTCACATGGGGCCGTTTGTGATGAATACGCAAGCTCAATTACGAGAAGCAATTAGTGATTACCAAAGCGGTAAATTTGGTAGCTTTTAAAACACGATATAGGAGTCAATTATGGGATTACTAGTCAACGGTAAATGGCAAGATAAATGGTACGACACCGATAAAAGCGATGGTGAGTTTAAACGCGAGTCTGCACAATTACGTAACTGGATAACCAAAGATGGCAGCGCAGGCCCAACTGGTGAGGCGGGCTTTAAGGCACAGAAAGGCCGTTATCATTTATATGTTTCATTAGCCTGCCCATGGGCGCACCGCACCTTGATTTTTAGAAAATTAAAAGGCCTTGAAGACTATATTGATGTCTCTGTGGTTAGCCCAGATATGTTAGATAACGGTTGGACGTTTGATAAAAACAACCACAGCACTGGAGATGCACTTTTTGATAAGCAATTTATGCATCAAATATACACCGAAAATAAAGCAGATTATTCCGGAAGAGTAACTGTGCCTGTGCTTTGGGATAAACAGCAAAATAAAATAGTCAGTAATGAATCTGCTGAAATCATTCGCATGTTTAACAGCGCCTTCAATGATTTAACTGGCAATAAACTAGACTTTTACCCAAATAACTTGCACGCTGAAATCGATGCAATTAATGAGCTGGTGTACAACAACATTAATAATGGCGTGTATCGTAATGGGTTTGCGACCACTCAAAAAGCCTATGAAGAGGCATTTAATGACTTATTCACTGCATTAGACAAAGTCGAAAGTATTTTACTCAAGCAGCGCTATTTGGTGGGCAACACCCTAACAGAAGCAGATTGGCGATTATTTACCACTCTAATACGCTTTGACAGTGTGTATGTTGGGCATTTTAAATGTAATCTGCGTACTATCGAAAATTACCCGGCACTGAGTGAATACTTACGTGAGCTTTATCAGGTTGCTGGCGTTAAAGAAACCGTTGATTTTTATCATATCAAACGACATTATTATTTTAGTCATACCATGATCAACCCAACGCAAATCGTCCCTAAAGGGCCCAATATTGATTACGCTCGCGAGCATAATCGCGGTTAACCAATTTATACTACCCCTGCAAAATGGCAGGGGTAGTATAGGCCTTTTTATAACCACCACAAATCACAATAATGCCTTTTAAAGCTTTGATCACCACTGTATTGTATTGATAATATAACCAAAATAACTTTTTTCACCGACCAGATTTACTCTTTTATTCTTGAGCGTTAATAATTCAGCTTTATCTAAATACCATCTTATTGAATGCGTTTCTTCACTTGCTAAATCGGAAAACTTTAATTCTACGCAGTGCGGCTCATAGTCACTACTACATGTTGTTGCCTCAACTAATAAATATTCTTGCGACCAATACTCAGCCAATTGATAATTTGCCCATAACTGTATTGGGATATTAATGAATGTCCAAAAGTAAAAGTAAATAAACACTGGACTAAAAAGCAGCGTAAAATACTTAACTAAACGTCCCTCAGCAATAAAATGCTCATCTAAGCTTTCCTTCACTTGAGCAAAATTCTTATACTGACTAAAAAGGTAACCAATCGTCAGCACTGTCAGCGAGGGTAAAACCCATTGTAAAATAAAATTGTAATTAGCATTAGGGATAAATGCGGGATCCACACTTTCATACCAGATGAAAAAACCGCAAGGCATAAAACAGGTAATCAATAATATTAAAATAATCCAAAAAAGCTGAGGTTTTGCCATAGAAATTTAAAGTCCTTATAATTTATGACCTGAGATAGCATAACAAATGCCTATTATACAAACTGTTGCAGCTATAGTTTACTACTCTCAATATTTATTATTTGAACAAACTCTTTAAATTTTTACTATAGGTACGACTGACTTTAAGTGTTTTACCACTTTGTAATACAGCCGTGTATTCAGAGTTTCTAAGTGGGTTAAATTGCTTTATATGGCTTAAATTCACAATCGTTGATTTATGTATTCGCAGGAAATCTTCAGGCAAGGTGTTTTTTTCAAGCTCTTTTAAACGCGCACGCATTACGTGTGTTTCAGCAGGTGTGTGTACACACATATAATCCCCCGCCGCATCAATCCATAAAATATCTTTAAACGGAATAATTTGAATTGGGTTTTTAGCATCTTGAATAACTAAATTCTCAGCTTCAAACTTATAGTCAGAATTACCCGCCACTTCAAGTGGTTGCGATTCATTGATCACCAGCGATTGGTGCACTTCAATAAGTTCGGTTTTTCTGTTTAGCTTTTGGGTTTTAATAACTCTTTCAATGGCTTCTGCAAGGCGAGCTAACTTAACGGGCTTAAGTAAATAATCCAGCGCCCTCACCTCAAAAGCTTTAACAGCATGTTGATGAAATGCCGTAACAAAGATAACCGCAGGGCAGCTCTCTGGTTGAAAATGTTTAATTAATTCAAAACCTGACTTTGTTGGCATTTCTATATCTAGAAACACTAAATCTACATCATATTCGTTAAGTACTTTAATTGCTTCATCAACACTTTGTGCACTGCCAATCACTTCAATTTCAGCAAAGGCTTCTAAGCGAATACGCAAACCTTCAATAGCACTGTATTCGTCATCAACGAGTAACGTTTTTAATTGAATCATGATTGCAAACCATTAATTGGAAGAGAGATACAAAACCACGCACCACCGGTAGTCGCATTGCCTTTTTCAATTCGGTGACTATTACCATATATTAATTTTAAGCGTTGCTCACAATTAGCCAAGCCGATGCCTCTTTTGGTTTTTTTATTATCATCAAAGCCTTTACCAGTATCAGCAACTTTAATGAGCAATGCGGATTTTGTTTTTTCAACATTAATTGTGATCACCATTTTTTGATCTGCTCGCATACCATGTTTTAACGCGTTTTCTACCAATGGTTGAATTAATAAAGAAGGTATTAATAAATCGTTGCATGGTTCATCAACGCTAATATTAACCTCTAGCTTGTCAGCAAATCGGCATTGCTCTATATCTAAGTAGGTTCTTAACATTGCGATTTCTTCTTTGATAGCTACTTTTTCAAGTGGGTCGGTATATAAACTATGGCGCAATAAGTCACATAGTTTTTCAAGCATGTTTACTGCCTGCAAGCTTTCTTTTTTCAATATTAACGTGCAAATGGCGTTAATACTATTGAACATAAAATGCGGGTTAAGCTGATATCGAAGCATTTTTAGCTGTGACTCTTTCGCTAAATGGGTAGCTTCTGCGGCCTTTTGAGTTTGCTCAAGATTATCTAAATAAATTTTAATCCCGTAATAAAAGGCAGTCCATGTTGAAAGCATGGTTAACGAGGCTGACGTCCATGTACCAAAGTCAAACCATGACATTGAAAGCCACCAGTTACCATATAACCACTGCAAGGAAATCCATTTAATTTGCGTCCAGAGTAATGTTGCAATTAGAAGCAGCATAATACGTAACGCGACTTTAACTTTGAGCTCTTGCTGACTAAAACAGTTGTAAAATCGTCTTAACGTTAAAGTGATCAAAAAGCCACACGCTACATCAATAATTAAATGCGGTATATGTATTGTCCATGGCTCTTCGCTTGGTATTTTTATCATTAATTCGGTCAGCATTGCATAGACAATCCAACCACAACTTTGGAATAACCAGAACAACTGACTTCTAGGGTTATTACTATTCACATTATTAAATCCAATGTTATAGGCTGTTGATTAATAAACGTTAATCAACAGCCATGGGTATTACTTTGCACACGTTAATGATAATGAGTCATTACTCGGTTTTATAGTCAACGCCACATCAGCAATTGCTAAACTTAAATTTTGACTAGTAATGCGCAGCGCGTCTGTTATTTTTTGCTCAGCAAGTCCGCTATCACCACAGTGCAAAGGGATTGCTAGAGTATGCCAACTTTTGTCTGTCATTAATTGTGAAAACGATGAAAAATCAATATTCCTTAAGCAATGATTTTCGCTACACATGACTTGCAAGTTTGCTCCTTGTTCAGGAGCTTTATCTATGCGCATTTTTAATTCAAGGTAACCTGCACTAAATTTACTATCTAGCTGTTTAGGCTCTAGGTAACTCAAGCTAACAGCGGCTTGTGCGCGCCAATTAAAGCCACGGCCATCTTCTTGATAAGATAAATTGACTGATTGCATAAGTAAACTTTGTTTATCGCCACTGGTTGCTGATGCACCGCTGGCTAACACCTTTTCTGTGCTTGTATCTGCCAGTTGCCAAGTCATATTTTTGGCTAAGTTTCTTACAAACAGGGGATGTGAGTCACTATTAACCGTTTTTTTAGGGCTGGTT
This sequence comes from Pseudoalteromonas sp. SR44-5, assembly GCF_014163675.1. Taxonomy (NCBI): domain Bacteria; kingdom Pseudomonadati; phylum Pseudomonadota; class Gammaproteobacteria; order Alteromonadales; family Pseudoalteromonadaceae; genus Pseudoalteromonas; species Pseudoalteromonas sp. SR44-5. The sequence goes on along the minus strand of NZ_JACJDT010000034.1, from coordinate 36,403 downwards.
TTCTCACTCAAAACAGGCACATTTATGTTGTCCTGATAAGTTAAGCCATAGCCATAAGCAAATAATGGGTCATAGTCAGCATCGTTTAAGTTTAACGTAAATTGGTCATCATATTTAGGCCATGAAAAACTCAACTTACCGCTGAAATCAAACTGGGCTTTACCTTCGCTATTAGTTAATAGTACATCTGCAACGCCCTCACCTTCAGAGCCTGGTAGCCAAGCAGCAACAAAGGCATCCGATGCATTGAGCTCTTTATTAACCCACAACGGGCGGCCGCTTAAGAATACCGTTACTACCGGAATATTGTCTGCCTTAAGCTTTTTCAACAGTGCAAGTGCGTGTTTGGTTTCATGCTGAAACTCAAGCATTTCTATATCACCAAACCATTCTGCATAAGGTTCTTCACCAATAACAACAATGGCTACATCTGGCTTGGTTTTATACTCACCAGACTCGCTCAAAGTGATCTCACCACCCGCTTTTGTTACTTGCGACTGTAAACCCGCATAAATAGAGGTCGCATTTGGAAAGTCACTATTGGTATTGTCTGTGCCCTGCCAAGAAACGCTCCAGCCACCCGCTTGCATATTAATTGCATTCGCGCCTTTGCCGGCAACTAAGATGCGGCTACTCGCTTTGATTGGCAGCACGTTTTCGTTGTTTTTTAACAGAACGAGTGACTTACGAACCGCTTCTCTTGCCAAAATGCGATGCTCATTAGCACCTAACCACTGCGGGTGTTGTGATTCAGGTCGCGCTGATGGTTTGCTCTTCGAAAACACACCCCAGCGGATTTTAGCCCTTAAAAAGCGCCTAACGGCATCGTTAATTCTTGATTCTGCGATTACACCGTCTTTCACTTGCTTAACAGTATTATGATAAAACGCTTCAAAATGCTCTGGCACCATGATCACATCAACGCCCGCGTTAATTGCTTGCGCACATTGCTCTAAATCGCAGCCTTCTACAAACTTGTGAGCATTCCAATCACTGACTACAAACCCATCAAAACCAAGTTGGTTTTTAAGTACATCCGTTAATAAATGTTTATCACCATGTACACGTTTGCCATTCCAACTATTAAATGATGCCATCACTGATTGCACACCTTCATTAATAGCCGAAAAATAACCTGCGCTGTGAATATCTCTTAATCCTTTTTCATCGATAAGCGTATTTCCGCGATCAATGCCTCGCTCAGTGCCACCATCACCCACAAAGTGCTTAGCGGTGGCAATACGGTTACTGCCTTTTAAAAAGTCAGCGCCTATGTCACCTTGAATACCGGTAACCATACTACCTGCATACAACCTAACTAATTCAGGGTCTTCTGAGTAACTTTCATAAGTTCTGCCCCAGCGATCATCTCTAACTACAGCAACAGTAGGCGCAAAACTCCATTCAATCCCTGTAGCAGATACTTCCTTTGCTGTTGCTTGGCCTATGCGTTTAATTAAATCAGCATCATGCGCAGCTCCTAAGCCAATATTGTGCGGAAATAACGTAGCGCCATACACATTACTATGCCCATGCATGGCATCGGTTCCCCATACTGTCGGGATCGCAATACCATCTATGGTCGAATCCATAGAGGCTAGGTACATTTCATCTGCGTATTTTAACCAAGTAGCTTGATCCGCTCGTTTATTTCCGTAAGGCGCAGTATTTCCGCCATTTAGATAAGAGCCAAATCCATACTTTTTCATTTGCTCTACACTTAAATAACCAATTTCTGGCTGGATCATTTGCGCAACTTTTTGCTCTAAAGTCATTGTTGCGAGCAGTTTATCAATCTGTTTTTCAACGGCTGGATCACGCTTAAGTTGCGTATTCACATAAGGCCAGTTAACTTGCTGATTGTCTGCACTCAATACATTTTGACAGTTGAACATGCCAAAAACAGGCAATAAGCAAAGTAATAATTTAGGGTGTTTTATTTTCGACATTTAAAACCTTCGAGATTAAATACTGTTTTATAAAATATGGACTGATTAATTTAGTGTGGAATATATTCAATAAAATCATAATATGCCCATGAAGGGCTGCCGTAGTATTGACCCGGAAAGTAATTCCCTTGAGTCGAGTTGTCACCATTCCACTGGTTAATCATTATTTTTGTTTTATCAATTGGCCATGCATAGCCGGGAATTTCATTATCGGCTATTACGCCATCCCCATTGTCTTTGTACATCACTCTAATTGTTTTCTCGTTTCCTTGTGAGTCGTACAGATACCAACGAATTGATGAGCTTGACCAATCAAAGCCAATGGTTAATAAGTTTTCTCTGTAATCAAGCCCAAACTGGCTTAAATCGATATCCTTTTCCCAACTTTGATATGTACCTCCTTGGGGCTGGTAAATCACATTGGTATGAACAACATTGCCTAAAGAAGGTAATAGTTCGATATCTATTTCTTGCCAAGCGCGTCCTGGCGAATCCCACCATGAGGTATAAGTAAAAATAGAAGACACGGTACCGGCGATATTGCCCGACTTAACACTGCCTTGTACCTTACCAAAACTATAAAAGTGATTACTTTGCAGCTCAGCACATGCACCTTGTGACAGAGAAAGGGTGATGCCGTGTTGACTTGGGTTAATCATTCTTGGGACAAATTCGCAGCCAAAAGGTGAGCCATTATCGCCACTACGTGCACTCCAAAGAGTCGTGTCAAATCCCCACGAAAAATCGTCTTTAAAATAGTTAGCGTATGTGGCGGGTGAAATAACTATAAGGCCAGCAACTAAGGTTGAAATTAACTTCGTTTTCATTATTAAATCCTTATTTAATCAAGCATCTCCTACAGTACTTTAGCCTGTAGGAGGGTAACTTTTACTCGGTTATTTAGAATGAAAAACCCGCTCTCATACCGTAATATCTCGGCATACCAAAGCTGCCTTTTGGAATTCCTTTGCTAGTATTATTCCAATATTGAATAGTTTCATCAGAGGCATTATTAACGAATACTTCTGCGTACCAGCTTTGTCCTTGCGGCTCATATTTAATTGACGCGTTATAGACTGCAAATGCATCTCGGCTATCGTCAATGTATTTTGTCGCCTCGTCCGACACGCTAAAGTCCATATCATCTAAGTGTTTATCAACATTCCATACTGTTGAGTACGATTCATCTTTCCAGCTCGCATTAAGCCAGCTATGAATAAAACCATATTCACCTAAATCAAATGTATGTGTGTAGCTGATGTTCGCCGTGAACTTAGGCGTCATCGCTAGGTTATTGCCTTTAAGGTTAGTTGATAGCAGTGTATTTTCAGGATTTTTTGATTCCTCATAAGAAATATCAAAAAGATACTCAGCATCATAATCCCACTTAGTATTCCAATCGTCCGTCACTTTGGCATCGGTCCAGGTTACATAACCGGTGATACGCCCGCTTGGGTATGGCTTCCAATCAAACTCAAGCTCAATACCTTTGATTGTTGAACTAGGAACATTTTGTGTGTAATAAGCAATCACAGGCTTGTTTTGAAAATCAAGTACCGGCTCGCCATTGCTATCTAAAACGGGAGAGCCATCTTCATCTTCTACCACAGATAAACGTTCTACATTACCGATTGAGCCCACTGATGCGTATTGCATGTCGGTGTAATCTGTGTAGAAAAACGCGGCTTTTAAGTTTAATGAATTATCAAAAAAGCTCGATTTAGCGCCAAGTTCCCATGTAAGTACTTCTTCTGGATCGAACTTAGTTTCAAAGCGTGTTACGTCGCCCGTTCTATCATTTACGACTTCATATACATCACCAATTCCACCAGCTTTAAAACCACTGGCAAGGTAGGTATAAACCATCGTTTCAGGTGAAATGTCGTAGTCTAAACCAACACGAAAGTCATGATGCTGCCAACTTCCTTTATTATCGTTTGCAAAGTATGACGCATAAATTGAAGGATCTTGGTAGTAATCAACTGGTAAATTATTTAGATCCGTTCTATTTAACCAACCTACGGCGCAGCCATCAGCATTAGAACAGCGATAGGTTTTTCCGCCTTTATCTTCTTTTGTTTCATCACTAAATCGATAGCCAAGTGTTAGGTGTAATTTTTCAGTTAAATCGTATGTACCTTGGCCAAACAAAGCGAATGCGTCTGTAGAGCGATCAGGTTGATCCCAAAAGGCTTTATCGTCCATTGGGTTATCGTAATAACCTAAGGTCGTGGTTTTTTCGTGGAAATAGTTAGCACCAACAATCCAAATAAAATCGCCGTATTCGTCAGATTGTAATTGCACTTCTGTAGAAAAAGATTCAGCACCAGTGCCATCTAAAAAGTACGTTGCCCCATCCCAAGGATCGAGGCCGACTTCGCTATCTTGTGCTGAAGAGCGTTCCATATCCTCATAGCCAAGTAGCCACACAAGCGAATATTCATCATTTATATCGTAGTTAAGGGTATTTCTAAGATAGGTGATATCTAAATTAAGCTTACCAGGCACATTCACAACAGCTTGATATGTATTATCACTGGGTAAAAAGTTTGTGCAATCGCCGCCCAGCTCTTCACTTCTACCACGAATTTTATCGCAGTTAACTAAATCGAGATTGTTATTGCTGTTATTAACGTACTTTTGAAAAACGGTATGATTTGAAAAGCCACCATCTAACGGCTCCCAAAGCGTACTAATTCTAAAAGAGTATTCATTAGCGTTGTTATAAAAGTCGTCTTTTTCTGCGGGGGTTAATTGGCGAACTTTTTGTGCCTCTGGATTTGTGCCTGCGCCATCAATCCACCAGTTTTCTCGCTGCGTGACTGTTTGACCAATACCCTGATAAGAATCCTCTGATATAACAGGAGCATTGAGTATATCGTCGCTTAATCGTCTTGAGTCGTATTGGTTAGGATCGTAGTAACCCTCAAGGTAAGAATCTCGTTTTAATCCTTTGCCAGAAAACCGTACTGCAAATTCGTCATTAATTGGAATATTAATTACGCCATCAATATTTTTGCTGTTGTATTTTCCTGCTTCAACGTTCACATTGCCATATAAATGAGTGAATTCAGGCTTTGCTGAAATAACATTAATGCTACCAACTGTAGAGTTTCGACCAAATAATGTGCCTTGTGGCCCCCTTAATGCCTCAACTCGTTCAATGTCATACATCAGAGCTAGCGCTCCTTGCATTCTTGGCGAATAAATACCGTCAAGGTGAACGCCAACAGCAGGGTCGCCAAGCTCAGTAATATTGGTAGAGCGTACGCCACGCATCGAGATAACAGGTGCTGATTGATCCGTCGCTGTGGAGATATCTAACCCTGGCACTAGATTAGCAATATCTTTAACACTATTTACGCCATTTTGCCTGAGCTCAGCCTCCGTTAATGCTGTAATAGCAACAGGGGTTTCCATTAACTTTGTTTTACGTTTGGTTGCTGTTACAGAGATAACCTCTAAGGAGGTACTTTGTTTTTGCGCAGTGTTGCTTTCATTCGTATTCGTTGGATTATTCGTAGCAGCTTGTTGGGCATGTAACGGGAATGCGCAAGCCAATGCTACGGCAATTGATAATGCTTTTTTATTTATTGTGTGCATATTCGACCTTTTGATGTGTGTGTAAAACGTTAAGCTTTGTTACTTTTATTTAACAGTCTCACAGTATCCATAGGGTCTTTTTTGATTACTAGTCAAATACGTTAAGGCGAGTTAGATATAATACAAGCCGAAATTAAATCTTGGACAATAAATAAACTGACTCCTTGATTTAGTATCAACAGTCAAAAAACTTAAAAATTTATTACATGAAAGTAAAACTGACCACCGATGCCATAAACACAAAGAAAGCGGATATAACCAGTGAGCGATGAAAAATACCATGGCATAACTTTATATACCCAAAAACGCAGGTCAGTACATTAGGTAAGTTATCAAGACTCACTCATTGTCACCTGCTAAGGCGTTATTAAAGCCATGCTTAACATGCTAAGCTCGATATAAAATACGTGGCTTTAAACACTGCCCCTATATACCCAAACCACCTCAAGATGCGAGTTTCAGTTGGAATTAAAAGCGATTTAGGCAAGGCATTGATTGCAAATAATAGTGGTTCTATTGTTAAAATCAATAACGCAGTATAAATCGCTTTTAAAACAACCCTTCGGGCGTTTCACAGGCACTTACTCTCAGCGTTGTTACTTCTTAAAAGGGACGGCCATTCTTGCAAAGTAACGCCTTGATATTAAGCACCTGTGAAACGCTGAATTCTGCATCTTGAGGTGGTTTGGGTATATTATTAACCAATCGTTTTATACACATCAATATTACTGTGAATAAGTAGATCACCAGCCTGCTCACCAAACATTTTAAAATGCGGCGCTAACTTATGCTCTTCAAAGTGCTCATTTGTAGCCCATTGTTCAGTTACAATGTAATCTGTTTGCGTGTCATTATTTTTCACAGCCAGCTCGTAGCGCAAACACCCTACTTCTTTGCGTGATAACTTTTGTAAGTTATCAAGTGCACTAAGTAACGTAGCTGCATCAGCGTTTTTACATGACAGCATTGCTATAACGGTTAACATAGTTATTCCTTTGCATTAAAAAGTGCAGACTCACTGCACTTTATATTGAACACGCTTAAAACGTGTCTTGATCCCACTGCGGTGCAAAACTTGGGGTTGCTTGACGGTCGCCGCAATCGAGAGCATCAATACGCGCAATGTCTTCTTCATCAAGTTTTACGGCTTTATCATTAAAGTTATCTTCAAGATTTTTACGCTTAGTTGATGACGGAATGGTCGTCATACCCTTGGCGTTTACCCATGCAATAACTACTTGTGCAGGGCTTGCATCATGCTTCTTAGCAATATCAATAATGGTATGATCGTTTAACACTTTACCTACCACAAATGGCATATAGGCGGTGATATGAATGTCATGCTGCTGACAAAAAGCACGTAACTTGGTATTGGTTAAATAAGGGTGTACTTCTATTTGGTTGGTGAATATTTCACGTGAGTCCAGTGTTTGCATGGCTTCTTTTAAATTCGCAATAGTGAAGTTCGATACACCAATATGCTTAGTTAATCCTAGCTGCTTTGCCGTTAATAACTCAGTTAAATACTCGCTCATTGGCTCATCGTTTGATGGCGCAGGCCAATGGATCAACAATAAATCGACTGAATCGAGTTGCAGTTTGTTAAGAGACTCTTTTACACTGGCGATAAAATCGCTTTTATTCAGTTTGTTATTCCACACTTTGGTGGTAATAAATAGCTCGTCTCTAGGGATATTGCTGTCTTTTATCGCTTGGCCAACTTGCTCTTCATTGCCATAAATCTGTGCGGTATCAATATGGCGAAAGCCAACTTCTAATGCCATTTTTACAGATTCATAAGCTGTTTTTCCTTCTAAGCGGAATGTCCCCATGCCTAAGTCTGGCATTTCAATTACACGTTGTGTCATAACTTTATCCTTATAAAAATAATCGGTTTAAATATAAACTTATTAGATTTCTAACCTAAGTTTTTCGAAATACACCTGTTACTTTGTTCATTTAAAATTTTTGACCTCGTAAAAGGTATGAGGCCATTAACTTTAGTTTCAAGGGCTAGAGCCTGTTTATCTTTCACAGTTACTTTTACATCCGTATGTTTGGTTTTTAGATAAGGCAGTATTAATGTAGGTAGAGAGCCAGAATAAAGTGCGGAAGTTTTACTTAATTTTTTACTTAACCCATCAGATTACAAACCTAGCATGGTGATTAAATAGCTTGTAAATTAAACAATCTTCAACCAGAGAGGTAACCGGCCCTAGCACCTAATAATTATATTTATAAATGACCGCTTTATAAAAAATTGAAAGTGCATCTCTCAAGGCCGCTATTTTCAACACTGTTAGCGCTGAAAGTAGTGGCTCAGAGTCGATTTATTCTACTGCGCTTTAGGGCGTGTTGACCTTTGTGGATTATTTTCGTTTTCGATCTGTTGCATTAGCGAAAACATTTGCCGCATTTTTGGTTCCATATGCGATGTTTCTTTATCATGCATCATCTTGCCCATCATCATATGGTGTTCGCCTTCGCGTTCATCTTCTTGGGCAACTGCTGTAACAGCAAAAACAGCGGTTATAACCCCCACGATTAGATATCCTTTCATAACGAACTCCTTTTCACAGTCAGTTCATCATGAATAGCATGCGTACCTTCAGCACCTTTGGCAATTAACATTGCTGAGTCAATTTGGCTTTGGCTATCAACAATACCAATTAAACGCACATCGCCTTTATTCGTAATGACTTCGATATTAAATGCTCTGAGAATAGGATCATTCATTAAAGCCATTTTAACGTTTGTAGTTACATCGATATCTAAAACATTGTTAGCCACCGTACTTTTTGGCGGCTTTTCTGCAGCAATTTCTGAGGATTTATAGCAACCAGTTAATTGTGAAACCATCAGTATTGCAACAACACATAGTATTTTTGAAAAGTATTTATCCATTAGGATATCCTCAGTATTAAGTGGAGCGATCACCATTGGCGGTAAAGTGTATTCTTCACTACCTACCATCACTTTATTATGTAAGAGGCTAACGTTCTGTTCGTTATCGAACTCAAAACAACTGTGTGTCAATAATAAAAAGCAGCGATTCATAGGTCATTACTGCATTCATGTAATTAACTCGCTAATTTGGCTGTGTACTGCAGCGCACAGACAACCGCGGCAAATAAGCTAAAACTAAAGCGGTTCATTCAAATCATCGCCTAGTTGGCAACCTCAATATCAGCTCTAAAACACGCCAACACTTTATACTGTCGACCCCATTAAAAAGGATAACTACTATGTTACGTAGCATGAAAGATCTAGAAAATTGCGCTATCGCTGCTACCGATGGTGTGATCGGTAAAGAAAAAGATTTTCTATTCGATGATTTAGCATGGGTGATCCGCTATTTTGTTGTTGAAACAGGTTCTTGGCTATCCAGCCGTCAGGTTTTGATCTCACCAATTGCGGTTCAAAAACCAAACTGGATAGAAAAAATTCTGCCTGTGTTGATCAGTAAAGAACAAGTTAAAAACAGCCCAACTATCGATAACGATAAACCCGTGTCACGGCAAAATGAGGCCAGCTTACTCGATTATTATGGCTACCCTTATTATTGGGTAGGCGAAGGATTTTGGGGAGGCGGTATTTACCCTTATTTATTGTACCGTGACCACCAACACCTCCCACATACAGAAGCAGGTGCACGCAGCGCACAACTAACTCACCATAATGTTAAAAGTGAAGATAATAAAAAAGCCGATCCAAATTTACGAAGTTGCAAAGAGGTTATTGGCTATCATATTAATGCAAATGATGGTGATATTGGTCATGTATCTGGATTATTAGTAGAAGAAACAACGTGGGCGGTGCGTTATCTGATCATCGATACCAGTAATTGGTGGGGTGGACATAAAGTGCTCGTGCCACCAGAGTGGATCAGCGAAGTATGCTGGCTCGACAAAACCATCAGTGTTGATCTCAACCGCAAAGTAATAAAAGATGCGCCAGAGTATGATTATAACCTGCAAATAACTCCCGAGTTTGAAACAGCTATATATCAACATTACGAACTAGCGGGTTACTGGGACAAACTAGCAAAAGCGAAAAAGGATTGCTGAAATGATCGGCTTTCAAGTAATGCCTAGCGAAAAAAATTTGGCAAAAAGTCATATTCAATAAATAAAAAAAACACCACTCACTAAACTAATGAGTGACTTTTTATTCTTCGTTATCTGCTGATAACTGAATCTAAAATCGCATAGGCGGCTTTGACCCGTTCTACGTTGGGGTAATATTTGTTTGCTAACATAACAATTCCAGCATTTTTTGCCGGAATAAATACAATATATGCGCCAAACCCATTTGTTGAACCTGTTTTATTGATCCAGCCATTATGCAAAGCTACTTGAGGAGAATTATTAATATCGATTGGTTGAGGTTGTGTAATGGTTTCAACTGAATTTCCAGCTAACAGAGCAGCCAAGTTAGTTGGTAAAGGATACATTTCCCACGCTAGTCCTTGCGTGAAAGTGCTCGCTTGATAATAGCCCTTCCTAGTACTTTTCAAGGCCGTATTGATTTTATCATCGAGAGAGACTAACCCTAAATTCGCTTTAATAAATTGCACCATATCTGCACTAGTAGACTTAATGCCATATGCTTGTGCATCCAGCATACCGGGATTTACTCTCACAGCATCGCCTGAAGCATTATATCCAAATGCATAATCATTCATTTTATTTGCTGGGACATTAACAAACGTATTTGACATGCCTAACGACGGAAATATTTTAATTTCCAGAAACTGTGCATAATCAACTTTCATACTTAATGCAGAAACATAGCCAAATAAACCTATACTTGGATTTGAATAGAGTCGTTGTGAATTTTCAGCAAAGGTTGGCTGCCAAGATTTATAATATTGCACCATATCATCGTCAGTCTTAACATTATCAGGGAACTGTAAAGGCAGACCACCTGCTGTATAGGTAGCTAACTGTGTAAGTTTTGTGCTGCCAATAACGCTATTTTTCAACTCAGGTAGATATTTATCAACAGTGTCATCAAATGATAAAGTACCATTGCCTTGAGCATAACTCGCAAAGGTTGCAGCAAAGGTTTTACTGACCGATCCTAATTCAAACAGTGTATTCTGTGTTACTGCTTGGTTCTTTTCTTTATTCGCAACACCATAATTATAAAACTGTGACTTACCATCAACAATTATACCCACCGCTAAACCAGGAATTTGGTACTGCTGCATTAAGCGCTCGGCTTGCTTATCGACTGCTTTTCTCAACATTTGATTATTATTTTCAGCCCGAGCATCATTAGACATCACTATAGTTGCAGCTAAAGTAGTAATAACAAGCTTGTTTAAAATTATTTTCATTGTATCTCTCGTTAATGAATAAAATAGCCACGCCAGTGCAACCATATTGCAATAAAAACTCAACTCTCGGATTGAATTCTGGCGCCTGAGTTCATTCAAATATTGTAAATGGAGTATATTGATATTTAGCTTAACCTCGTTTTGAAAATGGTAGAGATGAGCATATTCAAGATCTACTCGTTCTAAATGCAAAAGTCAGCAAAGCCGCCGCTATTTTGTGAGTACGACTATTAATTTTTACTGAATTAAAATACGGTGTTGGTATTAAATTCTACGTTCATAGAAAATGAAATGCACAAATCGTCTTGATTTGAGCTTACTACTCCCAAAGCTCAAATAATTAAAGACGAAGAATATGGGTATGTTTTGCTGAATGATTTATATAAATGTGAAATTAATACAGCCAATGTTGTATGCAGCATAAATTAACAAACTAATACTTAGGTTATAGCAGAGGATTGCCTATTCTCTATGAATTATCGTGCGGAAATACACATGGTATAGTTCACACAGAGTCACTCGTAGCAAATTGTTCAACAAATAAAGTCGTTGTTGCTAACAAAGGCTACGATTGTAAAAAACTGAGAAAGTTGGTTCGTGATAACAACACGACACCCGTTATTCTACGCAAGGATAACAGTTTAATAGGTAATGAAGATATTGACTGATGCATGTACAAATATCGGCACTTGGTTGAGAATACATTTGGCCATATTAAGCAATATAGAAAGATAGCCACACGGTATGAAAAGCTTGCACGAAATTATCATTCAATGCTCGCTTTAGCATTTACGATGATGTGGCTACCAATGCGGGCTGATCAATATATGTACCACAAAGATCAACAGCCCCTAATGACGTAGCGCTCTCAGTAGCCTTAAACAACAAGAATATGATCCCTCACCAACGAGTGAAGAACCACAAATAGTAGAGAACATCTATTATCTAGCTCCTTGCATATTTATCGAATATACCTGTCGATAATGCCACTCAACCCTTAATTAAGCTCAAATAATGCTTTGCGAAAACTGGTTAGATAATTAACGACTCTATTATTTTTGCTGGGGTTTTCTGTATGATTTTTTCGTGTCAGGTTCTAAAGCTGCGCGCTTGCTTGCCGCTTCTTTTTTTAGTGTTTCAGCAGATTTTTTATCATCTACTTTTTTATCATGAGTTGGATTTTGCATAGTTGCCTCAGAGTTCTCGCCCCTCACGTTAATGTAAAAGGCCGAGATTTAAAGCCTAGTTTATAAAGCTCCCCAGCTCTGTGCGCTACAACACTTAAATACTATATTTGGTTTGATTATGGTTACGGTTTAAATTTGAAGCACCAGCTTTAGCTAAAAACCAGCACTATTTAAAAAGCATATTATTTGAGTCAGACATAAGTGTTCTAACTCAAGTAAGGCCTGGTGAATGATCGGTTCCGCAAAACCGCTTTATTTAAACTATTAATTCTTTCAACGCATCTAAAGGCAGCGCTTTATAAAAATACCAACCTTGAACCTGGTAGCATTTATTATACTTTTCAATGAATTCACACTGTTCTTTCGTTTCAACCCCTTCAAAAATAACAATACGATTAAGGTTAGTGAATAGTGCCATTATTGCCAGGAGCATATCTTTTTTCAAAGGATCAGTAATCGATTGGGTAAAAATGCGGTCTATTTTTATGATATCGAAGTTAATTTCAGTTAACCAAACTAAATTTGAAACACCTGTGCCAAAATCGTCCAAGGCAACAGTAAACCCATAACGTTTAGCCTGCAAAGCAAAATGTGACAACTCATTTAGTGGCAGTCCAATACGCTCAGTGATCTCAATTTTTATTTGTTTTTGGCTTATTTTATATAATTCGCATTGCTCATTTAAAAACGGTAAATACTCCGAACTTTGAATTTCAAAGGAGTTAACATTAATCGCAATACTAAAGTCATCTTTTTCTATAACAAAAGGCGACAACTCTTTAAATGCTCGCTGTACAGATGAAAATGCCATCGACGGATATAAATTTAACTGCTCAGCAATACTTAAAAATAACTCAGGTGAGACTTGCCCATGTACCGCATCTTTCCATCTAATTAAACATTCTACACCAATAATCTGCTTACTCTGGACCTCTAAAATTGGCTGATATTCTAAATAAATACTTTCATCTGCGATTGCATTACGTAATCGAAATTCAATCGAATTTGTTCTTTCTATGTATGAGATAAAAGAATAAATAATTAAAAAACTAATAACGCAAAGTAGTAAAAGTACTGCAGTCAGAGTCAAAGTGGAAAAAAATAGTAACCCAGGGCGATTATTAAGCACGCTAGCGCAATAGCCAAACTTTGTACTACAGCTTTTAACTTCTTGTGATAGTAAGTTAAATTCATTATCAAACTGAAATTCGGAGTCAAATTGATGGAAAACGTACAAACCATCAATAGAGGTTATGTTAAACGAAAAATCCTTATTTGCTTGATCAAAATATTTAAAAGGATCTTGAATTGTAAATGCAACGATACCGTTACGTTTTGCAATATCATATTTGGCATCAATAGGAAAAATCCCCTCAACTTTTTGCGCAAAATAAAAACCTGTATTGCCCTTAAAAAAATCAACATTAAGTTCAACAGGCTCTTTTAAAATGCCCCAATTTGCCGAACATATAATTCTATTTTGTTTAACTAAACCAACATCATGCGTGTAGTGGTAGTTAGTTAAAAGGATACGTAATTTATTTACAGTTTCTTCATCACAGCGTCGAGGGTTAATGGCTTCTGTCTGATAAATGGATTGGCTTATATCACTGGAGATTTCTTCGGCTTTACTAATAAGAGATTGCGTAAACTTTTTCTGATAAAGCATTTGTACATAGTTTGCGCCAAAATGGGATATACAAATTAAAAGCAGTAGCAAAAGCGGTAAAAAGAAAATTATTGCACTTGGTTTTTCTTTAAAAGCTCTCAATGACATAGATTTTCCCTTGCAGTTAGCACATTAATTATCATTTAATACCATTAAATTGTAACGTACGCTAGCAGCAAGCCCCTACTATTAAATGTTATTTAACAGCTGGCAGCTTGTTTGCGTATGAAAAGCTGAAATTATTGAGGTATCCAAAACATAGGACTTAGCCATATTAAAAAGGCTGCCACCTACTTCGCGAAGAATCAAAAATAAAGCGGTTCAAATTCGGTGAGCTGGTAAGTCAGCGAGTTTCTTCCACTCATTGAAAGTCGAAGCGATCCATGGCGAGCCAATTAGAGATAGTAATATATCAAACTCGATTCACTGTGACTGCTCACTCTATAATCTGATGAGCTAATGTTTTAAGCTATTATATCAACGCTTGGTATTACCTTTTCGGCTTACTAGGTTTAGCCAATGTTATTACATCATGAGTATAATTCGCCTCAATAACTTAAAAGTAAGCCTCTGAATAAGTTTATCTTTAGATAACAACGACAACTCAAACCTTAACAAAAACATATAAATAAAGTGCAATCTGCTGTTATACTGTTTTTAATCACAGAGGGTCTTATTCTAGTATGGTTACAATTAAGCAAGTCGCTGTCCACGCAGGTGTTTCATTTAAAACTGTATCGCGAGTGGTCAATAATGATCCAACAGTCAAAGATATTAACCGCGAGAAAGTTCTTAAAGCGATAAAAGAATTAGGTTATCGTCCTAATCGTGCGGCAAGTTTAACGCGACGTAAAAACTCAAACATTTACGCAATTATTGCTGATGAACTGCTTAGTGTTCCTTATACTTTTGATATTATTCGTGGTGCCCAAGAAATTGCGTGGCAGAAAAATAAAGAACTGTTGATCCTCAATGTTAACGAAACCCAAGCGAGTATAGACAGAGCTATAGAAAGCCTTTTAGAGTATCGCGTAGAGGGCGTTATATATTCAGCAATGTATCATCGCCAAGTTGTGGTAGCTGATGAACTAAAAAAAATACCAACAATTTTAGCTAACTGTTTTCCTGCTTTGAATAATTTCCCTTGTGTAGTACCTGATGAACAGCAAGCCGGTGAAGATATTACTGACGCGTTAATCCGTAAAGGCTATCGACGAATTGCTTTCTTAAACTTAAATGAGCATATAGTTGCTGCCAAAGGCCGTAAACAAGGCGTTATAAATTCATTTAAAAAGCACGGCTTACCACTCGATGATTTACTCATTGAATCGGTGATTATTGGTCAAGCCGATGGTAGTGAGATTTCTACTTCGAGAGAGTCTGCAGCGCGAGTAATTGACGAGTTTAAACCTGATGCAATTATTTGTGGTCAAGACCCCATGGCGCTAGAAATTTACTTTGTTGTGCATGATAAAGGAATGATCGTTGGTAAAGATATTGGTATAGCTAGTTTTGATGATTGGGGCAGTATTCCACAATTATTACAACCGAATTTAACTACTATGGCATTACCACACCATGCTATGGGACGTTGGGCAATGGAATACCTCATAGAGCAGCGCACTGATATTGTTCACCACCACTTACCATTTAAACTAATTGCTCGTGATTCGTTTTAATTGCATCTGCCTTTAATGCAAAAAGCGATAATACAATAAACACACACACAACCAAACCCAAATATTGGTAGGCTAACGCAAAGCCTACATTATCATATACTACACCTACAGCGACGGCTAACATTGACGCCATCAATTGCGTAGTAAATTGAAAGCCAATGATATAGATCATGGCTGAATAACGAGCTTCAAAGTGCATGTTTATATATTTAAACAATGCAATTAACATCAGCGGTAACTCAATTGCATGTAACAATTTTAATACACTAATGCTGATAGAGTCATTAACAATCCCCGAGCAATATATTCGTATCGCCATCAATACACCACTTAACAGCAACGAGTTTTTAACGCCCAAATAATTCACCCATTTAACAGCTAAATACAAAATAGCCGCTTCAAGAATTACTTGCGCTGAAGTTAAATAGCCAAAAAACTCTCGACCTTGCTCTGGGGTGTCAAAAAAAGAGGTGTAATAAATAGCAAATTGCTGATCAAATACCGCATAAATACAACTAACACCGATCACAAATACACTTAAACGCCACAATCCTGCGATTTTAAAAAATGCTGTAAGCTGTTTTACAGGAGAAAAAGTTCGAGAAGGCGCTATTTCGGGCTGATTTTTTGCGACCTTAACAAAGGCTAATAACCCCATTAAGCAAACCGCCGCAATGCTTGATAACCAATAATTTAAACTAGGGGATAAATTAAAGGATAAACCGGCAAAGTAGCTTGCCATGGCCCAACCTAGTGACCCCCACATTCGAGCTTTACCAAATTCAAAATTCGTCGAGCGACTTTGTTTATCAATATAACTTTCAAGTGTCCCGACTCCAGCCAAAAATGCACATGAAAAAACAGCACCTCCTAAAATAGCAGCCAGATAAAACTGTGTTTGTAGTAAGGGTGCGTATACATAACTGACAAATGGACCAATCAACATTATAAAAAATGCAATGAAGTAAAGCAGTGTTTTTTGTAAACCGAGTTTATCTTGCAAAATGCCATAACAAGGCATCACGAGTAAAGCCATGATGGAATTGATACTAAAGATGACCCCTACTTTAGCACTGTTGAGGCCTACTTCTTGACTAAGCCAAATTGGAAAAAATGAAAATGAAAATGACCATGCCATAAAATAAATAAAGAATATGGCGCTTAATAGCCGATAATTACTACTCATATATCGCATAGCCTTATAAAAAGTAAAACGACTCTATATTACTATAGAGTCGCTTCAAAGGTTATTTTTCTATTGCTATATTGTTTAACTTTACGTCACTAAGCGACAAAGGCTGATCAGCACTCACTTGTATTTTATTATAAGGAGAGGTTGGAAAAACAATAGACGTCATAGAGCTAACTCCCTTATTAACAAATACTTCTATCGACGCTTTATCTACCCATATATCAACATCGTAATACTCAAGGCCCTTCTGTAATGGTGCAGTTTGTAAAGACGCAAAGCCATCTTCAAAGTCTTTTAAACCCGACTGTCTGCGGTCTAGTATTAGTTGTCCTTGAGCTGGGTTTAGTTGAAGCTTAGTGTATTCATCCGTTGCAGAGCTAAGCACGATATCAATAACTTGTTCAGCGTTTGCTACACTAAAACTCACCTTAAATTGCCCAGGTTCAACAGTAAAAAGTTCATCTAACTGATAGCTATTCGCGCCAGTTAATGTTGCCTTTTGTTGTGGTTTACTCAATAAACTATCTAACTCTTTAATAGGTTGAGATGCCAAACGCACGCCTGCTGGCGTTTGCAATAACTTTAATTCTCGGGGAATCGTCATTGCGCTGCGCCATACCTCAGTCGGTACTTGGTTTGCGTATTGCCAGTTACTCATCCACCCCATAAATAAGTGTCTACCGTCTTGAACATCAGAGAAAGTTACACCAGCATAATTATCAGTGCCGTAGTCTAACCATATTGAAGGTTCGTACTTTTCATTTGCTGCTTTATCAGAAAACACGATGTCAGCAATTTTTATATGCCCCCAATCACCACGTTCATTGTCTACCACTTTAATATAAGCTTGCTGGCCTTTTAATTGACTCACATTCCAAGAGCGCTCGGTCATCGTACCTGTATTGTTACCACTTGCAGTTTTAACTATTTCGCCGTTTACTAACAACTGTATTGCGGTACTATTGTGATGCTTTCCGCCTGCAATTTTAAAGTTAATAAAATCATGGTCGATCGCAAATGATTTTGAGGTTAAGGTGCCTGTTGCCTTATCCGAATCTTTAAAAGAACTAGCAATGGTATTGGCTGGTTGATCATTAACTATATGAAATGCATCACCAGATACTTGCCAATTTTTTAAACCATTTTTGAAGTTAGAAAAGTCTAACCCTTCGGGAAACGCAGCTGGTGTACCTGTAAGCATTTTTTGATAATCACTATCTAATACAAATTTTTCACCATCGAAATCACCAATAAAGTATTGTGTACCAGAGCCACCATTTGGCGCACCAGGGTTAATACTCACTAATAACACATATTTATATTCGTCTGTGCCTTCAATACGCACGCGAATAAGATCTGGACACTCCCATACTCCTGCGTGACTGCCCCAATCAGCGCCAAAGTTACTTTCAAATTGCCATGTTTTTAAATCTTTTGAGCTGTAAAAACCAATATGATCATCTTGAGCCAATACCATAACCCATTGCTGAGTATCTTCATGCCAGCTTACTTTAGGGTCACGGAAGTCGCGGATCCCAGGATTTTTTAATACCGGGTTGTTAGCATATTTTTTCCATGTACGGCCTTTATCAGTGCTATATGCTATACCTTGCGTTTGAAAATCAATCGCTCCCTGTGCAGCCTTTTTATCATCATGATAGGTAAATATAGCCACTAATGGTGGGTTTTCTTTACTGCCAAAGCCGCTGCTATTTTGCCAATCAACTACCGCACTGCCAGAGAAAATAGTGCCGTGCTCATCAGGAAACAACTTAATTTCTTGATGCTGCCAATTAACCATATCTTTACTAATTGCGTGCCCCCAATGCATTGGCCCCCATACAGATGAATCAGGGTTATGCTGGTAAAATAAATGATACTCACCTTGGTAATAAACCATACCATTGGGATCATTCATCCAATGCTTTTCTGGGGTAAAATGAAAAGCAGGTCGAAACGCCTCTTTACTCGGTTTATCTTCACCCATAGGGGCTGTTTTTTCAGTTTGGTTTGTCATACTACATGCTGCCAAAAATGATGAAATTAAAACTAAATTAACGGTTCGCATCGAATGCTCCATGTTTATTATTGGTATCTAATGAAATTGCTTCTAAAGAACGTCCTTTTGTTTCTGGCATAAACCACGCAACAAAAATCAATTGCCCTAACATCATTAAAGTAAAGAAAGTGAATACTTCAGTGGCACTAAAACGTTCTAAGAAAAATGGCATAAGTAAAGTGATTGCTGCGGCAAAAAACCAATGCGTACCGGAGCCCAAAGACTGCCCTTTTGAACGAACTTTGTTAGGGAATATTTCTGCAATGAAGACCCAAATAACGGTACCTTGGCCAATGGCATGAGCGGCAATAAACACAAATACAAACGCTACAACCGTTAAACCACCAGAGTCAGTACTAAACGCCCACGCCACGACAGAGAGCGAAATAACGTAGCCAATTGAGCCAATATACATCAGCGAACGGCGGCCAAACTTATCAATCAACGATAAACCCAGCATGGTAAAACATAGGTTAACCACGCCAATCCCAGCGCCAGAAAGTAATGATTGATTTACATCCAACCCTGCAAGTTCAAATACGCGCGGTGCATAATAAATGATAAAGTTAATGCCAGATAATTGATTAAATGCGGCAAATAAAAATGCAAATAAAGCCGCCTTATTGTAACTACCACCAAATAGCTTTGATTGACTGTTTTGTAACTTGTCGCGTTCAATGTCATTTAATACTTGGTCTGGGTTTTGTTCACCTAAAGTCACTAAGATTGAACGCGCTTTAGTTTTCTCATTTTTCTTTTGCACTAACCAACGTGGGCTTTCAGGTGCCTTAATGATCATTAATAAATAAGCCAGAGCAGGTATTGCCTCCACACCTAACATTAAACGCCAGTCAATTGCAGATGTTCCTGCAATTAAAAAATTAGAAACAAACGCAACTAAGATACCAAATACAATTTGAAACTGATAAAGCGCAACCAAACGCCCACGGTACTTAGCAGGTGCAATCTCAGAAATATAAGCAGGTACAACAATTGAAGAAATGCCCACTCCCACGCCACCAATGAACCGTAATAAGGCGAAGCTATATGCGTCAGGTGCCATGGCGGAGCCAAGCGCCGAAATTAAAAACAACACTCCAACTAAAACTAATGTGGGTTTTCTACCCCACTTATCGCATGGGTAATTACCGGTTAAGGCACCCAGTAGTGTTCCCCATAAAGCTGAAGACATAATAAATAAGCCATGAAATAACGAGCTCGTATTCCATAACGCTTGAATAGGTTTATCCGCACCGGATATAACTGCTGTATCAAAGCCGAATAAAAAACCAGCAACGGCAACGGTGACTGACCAATAAATAATTTTTTTCATAATCACTCTTAAAACTTAACGATTAAAAGGTGGGCCGAAACCCACCACTATTAATAACCTGGGTTTTGTGTGTACGATCCACCACTTAAAATCATCTGCTGGTTCGGAATAGGTAAATACTCATCACGACCTTTAGTGAAAATAGCATCGACCAAATAAGGTTTACGTACAGCTTCAATAGCTAAGTAACTATCAATAGTTTCTTTCGCTATTCCCCATCGAACTAAGTCAAAAAAGCGATGTCCTTCAAGCCCTAATTCTAAACGTCGCTCAAAGCGTAGTGCCGCTCTTGCCTGTTCTTTAGAATCAAAACTTGTATATAAGCCCATGTTATAAATACTCGCGTTGTGTAATTTACCGGTACTATTTTTAGCACGCTCACGAATACGGTTAATAATTGGCAATGCTTCGTCATACCTATCTAACTCAATTAATGCTTCAGCTTTCCAAAGCAATACATCAGCGTAACGAATGAGCGGTGTATTTAATGAAAAGATAGGAAAAGGGCCATTCTCACCACGACAACTACAGTCAGGGTGTTCAAGATCTTTCATTGCCGTAAAGTTGCCATAAATACCAGGGGCACGTGCCCAGCTATCACCGCCATGAATTAAGTTTTCGTCATACTTAAATGGTTTACCTTCCATTGCCACAGTGTGATCTAGGCGAGGGTCAACTGAGTCTGTCGTCATGTCGTAGTTAAAGTCGTTAAAAGAGTCGAATAACGGCAAACCTTGTTGGTCTGTTTTAAACGCATTAACGAAATTTTCTGTTGGTACATGAAAACCACAACAGCCAAAACCACCAGCCATTGGGGCATTTAATGCACTAGGCCAGCTACCACGTCCATCTGGAGAGCCGTCATTTAGAGAGCGCTGAATAGCAAAAACTGACTCTTTACCATTCTCACTTTCAAACAAAAAGTTATTCGCGTAATCATCAAATAAACCATAGACGCCCGTTTCTTCAATTTCATCAACCAGAGCCACCACTTTTACAAGTTTATCTTTATTAATATTAATAACTTGATGTAGCTCATTCTGCTCATACGCTTGGTAGAGTAGTGTTTTAGCTAGATATGCCTTAGCTGATAACGCTGAAGCGCGTCCAACATCTTTTTGGGTTTGTGGTAGATTGTTTGCAGCAAACTCAAAATCTGCAGCAATTTTATCCCATAACTCTTGATCGCTTAGCTCACGATTAGTAGCGCTAAGAATTTGATCTTGAGTCATTGTTTCATCAATCCACGGGATATGCTTATGATGTATTTTTAAATCAAAGTAGAAAATACTGCGAATGAACCGCAGTTCGGATTGTTTTGCAGCACTGTTTTCAATGGCATCTGGCGCATTTGCGATTACCGCTAATGCTGAGTTTGCTCTTGAAATACCGGTGTAATTACGTACCCATTTTTTGTTGTTCAAATCAATTAAATCTGGCGGGAAAGACTCCATATCAGGCACTATTGGTTGATATAAAGACAAAGCATGATAAGCAAAGATATCACCAGGTCCATTACCGCCTTTATGGGCGTCTCCAGCGCGTAAGTTTCCTGTCGGCCATAAAAAGTTAGGTGCGGTATAATGATCGTTTCCTAGATATGAGTAGGCAGCAATAATCAACGCATCTACATTTTCACTGTTAGAAACTTGCTCTTCGGTTAATACCCCAGAAGGTGCAACATCAAGATCAGAACCACCACACGATGCTAAAGAAAGCGCGAGTGTAGCTGCTGTAAATAGTGTTTTAATTTTATTCATAATATGTGCTCGTATCGTTGTCGTTTTAATAAATCAAAAAGAAAGGTTCACGCCTAACGTAATACGTTTTGGAATTGGGAAGTTGCCGTTTGGAGTTTCTGGATCCTGGCTTAGCGTCCCTGACGGAGTAATGGTCAATAAGTTACTTCCCTGCAAATAAATTCGTGCAGAACTTATACCGTATTGACTTAACCACTGTTCATCAGGTGTATAACCGATAGATAAGTTACGCAGCTTTATGTAGCTGCCATCTTCCCAAAACAAACTTGATTGACGGCCTTCACCATTGTTATCGATTAAAGTTAATGCCGGTACATTGCTGTCAGTATTGTTAACTGACCATGTATCAAGAACGCGATCACCGTAGTTAGAGCCTATATTTAATGATGTGAAGTCAGTAAATCCACGCCAGCTATTACGTATCTCACCTCCTTGAACACCTTGCCAGAACATATTGAAATCCCAATTTTTGTATTTGAAATTCATGTTCAATCCATACATAAAGTCAGGATCAGTATCGGTGAAAAAGCTTTGATCGTTTTCATCAATCACGCCATTGCCGTCTAAATCTTTCCAGCGAACTCGGCCTAAACCAGCCCCAGATTGCGCTGCGTGAGCATCTATCTCACCTTGATTTTGGAATAACCCATCGGCGACATAACCATAAATAGAATTGACTGAATGACCAACAATCGTTTTATCATCACCATTACCACCAAATGAATTCACAACATCCTCTGGTAGTGAGACAACCTTATTTTTAGCAGAAGAAATGTTAAAGCTAATATCGACATCGATATCACCATCTAAGCTATCAAAAGTAAGGTAATCGGCGTAGCCAATGAGAAACTCAAAACCAGAGTTTTCAATCGTGCCACCATTGACCCATTGCTGAGCGCCTTCACCTAATGTTGCAAGTGGATTGGTTAACGTTAAAATATCCTCTGTGGTTTTTTCAAACCAATCGATACTGCCGTATATGGTTTCGTAACGCATGCCAAAATCAAGACCAATGTTTGTTTGCGTTGATGTTTCCCACTTTAGGTCATCATTCCCTGTTTGTGCTTTTACAAATCCAGAAGGAAGCGTGCCGCCATTTGCACCGCCTATATCATAAGCGGTCCCTTCATCTTGCTGATCAGTGAATAAAGACCGAGTTGCATAACGGCTTAAATACGTTGTATATGTTGCATCGGTAGGGATTTCTTGATTACCCGTTTTGCCCCAACTAGCTCGAAGCTTTAAGGTAGATAAAAATTCAATATCATAGAATGATTCGTTGCTGATCACCCAACCTGCAGAAATAGCAGGGAAATTACCGTAGCTATTATTACTACCAAAACGAGATGAGCCATCGCGACGTATTGTTAAACCTGCTAAATAGCGGTCATCAAAGTTATAGTCCATACGCGCGAAATAAGAATTAAGAGACCATTTATCGCCATCCCCTTCCACACGAACATCACCCGTTGCTTGTGATAAATGAGCATAATCACGATCATCAGACGCAAAACCTGAACCAAAACCAACAGATCCTTCATACTCATAATCTATTTGTTCTGTACCGACCAAAAACGTAAAATGATTTGCATCTAAATCAAGCTTATATTCTGCGGTATTAGTCCAACTAAAACTGCTATTCCAGTTTTCTGTCACTGACAGCTGATCACCATAGTTTAGCGAGCCAGCTTGAAAAGCACGGGTATAGTTTCTAAAGTAGTATTGTCCGTAATCTAAACCGATAGAGCTTTTTAACGTTAAGTCCTCTATTGCCTCATATTCAACAAAAATATTTCCCATTAATTTATTGAATCTACTAACATTATCTCGATTCATTTCAATTAGTCTAACCGGATTATCACGGTCAGTTACACCAGGGACGGGTCCTCCCCAGCCACCTTTATCGTTGTACACAGGAACGATAGATTGTTGTTCTATAGCCAAAGTTAGAATATTACCGGCCAGATCATTAACCAAGTTTGATTCTTGATTTGTCACTATAAAGTTTTCACCAATCTTAAGCTTATTTGTTAGCTGATAATCAGAATTGACGCGAAAGCTTATTCGTTCAAACTCTGAGCCATCAACAACACCTTCTGAGCCGAAATAGCCAAGTGAACTATATATCGAAGCTTTGTCTGAACCACCTGAAACTGAAAAGTTAAGATCGGTTACTTTTGCAGAGCGCGTAACTTCATCAAACCAATTAGTATCAGCTGGGCGTTGCACCTTTGCAGCATCCGTAAACTCAGGAAAAACAACGTTGTTTAATTGAGGGTTATTAAAATCATTATTCCAATCATAGCTATAAAGAGAACTTGCTGCATTTGGATCTGAGCCGTCGTTTACTGCAGCTTGCCAAACTGCTTGTCCCCTTTGCTGTGTATTTAATGGATTTAATTCATAATTAAAATCATCATATGACTGATTAAAAGAGAAATTAAAGTCGAGCCCTTCATTCCCTTTTTTGGTGGTAATAATAATGACCCCATTACCAGAGCGAGCACCAAAAATACTTGCAGCTGCCGCATCTCTTAGCACCTGTATATCAGCAATATCATGGCTATTAAGTTCATGCATGCCTGATTTAGTTGGTACACCATCAATAACATAAAGAGGATCGTTATTACCTAAAGGTCCTAAACCTTGACCACGAATACGCACTGTTGCTGCAGAGTTAGGTGAACCATTAGTTGTAATTTGCAAGCCAGGCACACGCCCCTGCAAATTTTGCATGATATTACCTGAAGGCTGATCAACGACATCTTCAAGCTCAACTGTGCTCACTGCGCCGGTTAAATCTTGTTTTTTAACACTTCCATAACCATATGAAACTTCAATAACTTCAATACCAACCTTGGCCGACGCTTCTTCTTGCAGTTGTTCAGCGGCAAAGCTGTTGGATGGCAGCCAACAACCTATCAATACTGTACTAACACTCGCAGCAAGCTGGTTTTTCCTAAATCTGAGCATTGTGTGTGTCCTCATTTTAATTTTATTTTTTGAATGTTGATTTCATCATTCAAATTAACAACGTTGTCTTTTTGGCGTAAAAAAATATCTTTTTACACTTTGTTGTTTGGCTTGATCGGTCTAACACAAATAAACAACGTTGTCTTTTTAACATTAAAAAAACATCTATTCAATATAAATAACAAAATATTTTATTAAAAATATGTATAACTTGAAATACAACGCTGTACGCTAACATGGTTCAATAAATTCTAAGATTTGCTGATGCGTTATATCTGGTGTTGCCCCTAGCTGCTGAGCAACCATAGCTCCTGCAGCACAAGCAAAATCTATTGCCTGTTGCGGATCGTTTTGAATGCACAATTGATAAATTAAAGCCCCCAAAAACGAATCCCCTGCACCAACAGTATCCACAACATCGATCAGGTAGCCTGAGTTATAGTAGTTTTTACCTTTAATCGATAATAAAGCACCATGGTTTCCTTTCGTCACGCACAAAAACTCTGTGTTGGTTTGCTTTGCTATAAATGCTAAGTTTTGCTCTAATGAATGGTATTTACACCCCATTCCTTTTGCTATTTCATATAGTTCTTCATCATTTAGTTTGATAAAGTCAGCGCTATTCATTAATTCTATTAAGCTCTCAAGTTGATAGTGAGGAGCTCGTAAATTTACATCAAACACTTTAAACTTCGCATGTTCTAGTAGTTGCTTTAAAGTTATTAATGAAGTGTCGGTACGGCCAATTAAACTACCAAACACAAAAATATCCGTCGATTCAACTTTGCCAATAATTTCATCAGTTAAAACAATATTATCCCAGGCAGTATCAGGCATAATTTCGTACTTAGCAGAACCATGGCTATCAAGTGTTACCTGCACCGTACTGGTATTTTTGTTTGGGTTTACAGCAATGTACTCTGTACTCAATTGCTTTTCTTTTAATTCGTCAAGCAGAGCATCACCTAACTCATCCTCCCCTACTGCACTTATCATTTGTGCATCAATTCCAAGTGATTTAACCCTAAAGCACATATTTAAAGGTGCGCCTCCCAAACGCTTAGTTGCGCCAAAACAGTCCCAAAGGACCTCCCCAAAACAAACTAGACTAATTTTATTAGCCACGTTTTGATTCACAATTATACTCATTCAAGAGCTTCCTTATACGCTTCGTATGGTCAGATAACGGATTAGACAAAGTTCAACTTACCTTTCACTTCATAGAAAGTAAGATATTAAATTTCAATAACTTAAACATTTTTAACTTAAAAATTAAAATGCAGATATATTTGTTAAATAAATGTCGTGAGATATTATTTCATCTAAGCAACAAAAAGACAACGTTGTTTATTTAAGTTAATAAAATTAACTAAATGTCTATCTGCAACTTATAAATAAAGCAAATAATATGCTTGAGAGTTTAATTTATGAATTTTTACCGCAAACTTTTATCCCTAAATGGTATTTGGAGTAGAAGTTTACCTCGAGTTCTAACGGATCGCTGATAACTCGTTAACTTGTGTTGACAGAGTTAAGGCTCATATGTGTTATGTGCATTTACTGCTTGTGAGAAATTATCATTTCTTTTGCAACTAGAGCAGCTGAAGGTAAAAACATTGTTGAAACGATTCTTTGATCAACGACCACTTCGTGTTTATCTTCTAAGGTTTTTTTGTTTTGTGCAATAGCTCCATTTTTATTCAACTGACTTTCAACAAGGAAAGGTAGCAGAGTACCTTGTTTAGCCCATGACTTAGATTTTTCAGTAGAATTAGGAAAACCAGCAATTTTTTTACCTTTAACAAGATACTGACCAGAAGATAATAATACATCGGCAAACGCACCGGCACCGTGACCACCTGCACCAATAATACCGCCAGATTCATAAACTTTGGCGATAATTGATTGTAATTCCTTGTTATTAGCTACATCAAATAATGGGCCATACCCTCCACCAATATAAATTCCCCAGTAATCATTTGGGTTAATTTGTTCAGGAGCAAAGCTGTTTTTCGCTTTATCCATAAAGCCTTCATATTTAATGGTGTAACTACTAATACCCAACGGATCCATCATGAACTCAACCTTTCCTCCATTTGGAGAAACAAAATCGACATCATAACCATGGCTCATAAAAATATGGTACGGTGGAGCAACTTCCCATAAATTATTTCTCGCATCGTGTTTTTCAGAATCCCCCATATCGATCATATTTGATGCGATGATTAATACTTTTTTTGTCGACTCTGCGCTTAGGTTAGTTGAAGTAAACAGTATTACTGAAAGTAAAATAGATATAAAAAGCTTCATTGTTTTCTTTTTTTAAATGATTAAATTCATTATTTAGACGATACAATTGAATAAAAGGTTTAAATACGGAATCAGCCTAGACACTTAAAGCCCCAAGATGCCGACGAAACGAGCGTAGCGAGTTAAGGTCGGAATAATTGGTTTGTTATATGACGACTTCACGTCGTGGCGCTCCATCACAAGTTAAAATAATTTCTTTTTTATCAGTAAAGACTAAAAAACGTTTTATCGCTCTCATTCCAGACTACATCTATTAGCCTATCAATGCAGTTGTCATCAACGCTTTATTAAGCAATTTACCATAAATCAAGCCTATCAATTTCAAACTCGACTGAGCCTTGGCAAGGTAGATCACCGAACTCGATAAGAAAACCTTGAACCTCAATAACCCCTTCATTTTCATCAATTACTTTGCCACAACCTATGTATGAATAAGGCCCCGTTTTTTCAATTCTTTCTTTAGATGCTTCTGCAATCATTTCTACCGGCCAATCGGCAAGGTACGCCGCTCTAACGTTGGCATCTAGCACTTTAAGGAGGTTATTAACTTTATCACCTATGGAGTATTCACAAATGTGACAAAAAACGTCAACGGCTGAGTGTTCATTTTCAACAGTTACTAATGCTGTTTCATCCGAGTAAAACTCAATATTCGTCACTTTAAGTTGATTGATCATATGCACCTTACAGGTATTCCACAATGCCCACATTAACACTGCTTCCCAAAAAAATAGAAGCCAATTCAAGAGACTCCACTAACGTTAATTCGGGTTTAAAAACTCAACTTTTTCTGTTAAATACTCTGAACCGAATTCTTTAGCTATGATTGCTTCTACCTCTTCGTCAGAAATAACGCCAGAGTGCTGCCCCATATTTTTTACCTTTGATTTTGCCAGCAACATAATGTGCTCAGCCCAAGTAGGTTTAGATTCTTCGAGTAAAGACGCCCAAAGTTGTAACTGTTTTTGCACTATCTCGTCTTCATCACAGAAATTAGATGCTTCTTGTAAGCAAATTCGATATATCCACCCTTCAACTGAAGGCGCATAAAAATCAGCAACGATATCATCATGTGGACATAAAATGACCCTGCCATTATTTTTATTATCCAAACACCAAAATGCAACACCATGGAAGACACCAATTGGCAAAATACCATCAAGTACGCCCTCAGGAGCTATTTCAATTTTCAATACATTTGAGCTTGAAATCCACTCTAACAAATACATATTGTAGGAGCTGTCTTTTGTAATACCCTGTTCGATCCAATCACGGTAAGATTTAGGTAACTTACCAATACTGCGCTCAATATTTTCTATTTCTTTAGTAACCACAGAACCTCCTCTTAAATATCGTTCATATTAACTGTGAAATTGCTTATTAGCTCCATATCACGTGCTCTGTTACTCTGTTCACAAGTCGCACTGCAGTAATTTGCTATGTTTTTAGTGCAATCGCATTGCCCACAAAAATAGACAGTTTATCAGCTATTTTCTCACAGCCACCTGCACCCGACTTTATCGTCGAAACAAGCTCTTCAGTGCTGAGTGCCACATCATGCAACACTTCATAAAGAGGCGGATCGTCGCTTTGATCCGTTGGAATTACAAAACAATTATCAGCCCAATCAGCGCCATAACCAATAACAAGATAGTTTGCTGGCAACACATACATCCCTGAGTAGGAATCACAATTAACTTCTTCCATAAATCAATGTTCACAATTTGAATCTCTTCAATGCCATCAAAGTCTTCTTCTGGTTCAAATTTTTGCCAGCCAAGAAGTAAATTGCAAAATAGGTGTGGACATTGCCTCGATATACCACTTAGGAATAATACCGCCTATTTTTTATTTAATCGTTTTAACTTTTCTAAATCAGCCCGTTCTCCGTTTTGGTCTGACTTTGCTATGAATGCAGCTATTTCACTATCAAATGATATTTAAACTACCTTAATAAATATAACGAGCCTGTTGAATAACTCGTTTTAATTTATTTTTATTGATGGATTAACCATAGCCGAGTTCCTATTTTGATTCAATCGACAACTGACTTTCACGTAAAATATAAAAAAGAGGACTTGGTGTTGTTTTAATTGGCTTTTTTTCAAAGTATTACAGATATTTAAGTGGCTTATTTGCGGTGATAAGGGCTTACCTTTGCAATGATGAAGCCACATCGGCCGACGAAGTAAACAAATTTGTTTATTGATTTATAATTGACCGTCACTGAATAAAAAGGTCAAAAAGAATACTAGTGCCTATTAATAGAGTTAAGGCTCATATGTGTTATGTGAATTCCCGATTGAAGCGCCGAACTTTTGTTCGCATGTTTTTCATAGGTGATGACGTATTAAATTGAATCATGCGCCCTAGAGTCCATCGCTCATACCACGCAACACCATACAACTCATGATTACTTAAACTTGAAATGAGTAAAAGTATCTCGTGAACCGTAGACTCCAGCTCAACAAGCAGATCATCGTATTTCCAGTCACGATATTTTTCGTGGAAACTTTCAGCTAGTAACCCAAGTTGATTCCATTTGTAGTCAGTTTCAGGGAAATCTACATCCTGATTTTGAGACTTTAGATGATGCCATTTAAGGACCAGTTTGCCCCAACCAATCAGGTAAGCAACTGTGTCACTAACGCTAATGATTGTACCTTTGATATTTCCTTCTACGCCCAATTTACGAGCTTTGCTTTTTGAAATTGAGCGATAATCAGCCATTAGTTTTGGGAACACTGAGTTTATGGCTAACTCCAATTCATCCTTATTTCTTGGCACAGAAGACAATTTAACCTCCATTCACATAATGCCTTGCATTTGCGGCGGTTTTGTAGCGCGGTACGAGCGGAAAAACCGTCCAACCACTCAGTAGTTTATGCAACATGCTTTTGTTATGTTTTTTCATTCACCAACTCCTGCGCAACCTGTAGCTGAACTTGATGCATTAACCATAGCCGAGTTCCTATTTTGATTCAATCGACAACTGACTTTCACGTAAAATATAAAATAGGATTTAGTGTTGTTTTAATTGACATTTTTCAAGTTGTTACAGATATTTAAGTGGCTTATTTGCGGTGATAAGAGCTTATCTTTGCAATGATGAAGCCGCATCGACAGACGAAGTAAACGAATTTGCTTATTGAATTAAAGTTGATTTTGAATTGACCGTCACTGTATAAAAACGGTCAAAAAGAATACTAGTTCCTATTGACAGAGTTAAGGCTCATATGTGTTAAAGCTCTGCAATTTATTGCCAAAATATAGTGGATATCTGCCCCCAAGCAGCCAATACTAAACAAAATTGTATAGACATCATGATCGATGCAATATCCAATTTTATTAACTTACTTTGCAACTTTCCTCTTAAAGAAATCCATAAAGAAAATAAAAGTGTTATTGGCAAAACCCCTGATAAAAAAGCCAAGCAAATACTTGCCGCAGTAATATCACCAAACTTTAGAAAGGATTGATTAACATAGAGATATATGGACAAGCTAAATAGTACAAGGTTTATAAACCCCCATTTAATGCGCCTTAAGCCATCTTTATCGCGTTTAACAACTCTAGTTAATCCTACTAAA
This sequence comes from Pseudoalteromonas sp. SR44-5, assembly GCF_014163675.1. Lineage (NCBI taxonomy): Bacteria > Pseudomonadati > Pseudomonadota > Gammaproteobacteria > Alteromonadales > Pseudoalteromonadaceae > Pseudoalteromonas > Pseudoalteromonas sp. SR44-5. The sequence goes on along the minus strand of NZ_JACJDT010000034.1, from coordinate 5,758 downwards.
AAGATATAAATCAGTCCAATTAGACCATTACATAATGTGTTGGCATGACTTTGCGTTGTTTGCCAAAACCATGACAACTTAACATTGTTGGAGTTAAGGCGCTTGTTATGTCTTGCTTACTCATTTCAAAGTTTATTCAATAAATAATTAATCTCTGCGATAACAATCTCTGGTTCATGTTTTTGTATGTAATGCTCTGGAGTTGTTGCAAATGTAATTTTGGTATCTTTAGATAAAGTCTGCATCTTATTTAATTCGGTAGAATAAGACTTTTTAATACGCTCCCAGACTGCTGGATGCCAGTTATCTGGAGTTTGATTTGCAGGCACCCAAATTGCGTCTCTGTTCCAAAGTAATACATAAGGTGTGTCACCAAAATCGTCGCTTTGCTGAATGAACGTTGAACTAGTTCTCATATTAATTTTTTCTAGATTATCAGGAGCACCATGCCAGCTAGCAAGTTCAGCTTCCATATTCTTCTTGGTATCAGCATCATATGTGTCATTTTTTGCATCCCACTTTTTTATATGGCTTCTAAATTGGCCATACAATGAAGGATCTACAAGTAAAATGGCGCTGACCTTTTCAGGGTAAAGGTGATTAAATAACTTAATAGGATATGAGCCATAAGAGTGTCCAACCATTACGTAAGGAGGCTGAATTCCAGCCCTTTGTAACAATACATTTTGATGCTCAACAATAGTGCCTAGATCATAATGGCCTTGCGATTTATCACTTTTCCCCAAGTTGGCTCTGTCATAAATACACACTCTATTTTTTTTGTGAAGTGATTGTATTACCTTCTTCCAGTTTCCGTCTTCAACCGTACCACCAAAGCCAGCATTGATAATTATTGAAGGGGAGGCTTCACCATAACATTCAATAAAAAGGTTCACTTTATCTACTTGATACAAGCCTGAAACACTTGGTTTAATGACGTCTTTTGCAGATACGCCAAAGGCTACGATAAATAATAGAACTAAAAGTCCAGTTTTCATTATAAAATCCCTTATATAGCTAATTTAGAAGTAAAATTTAGCACTTAAAATATAACGAGCCTGTAGATTAACTCGTTTTAATTTATTTTTATTGATGCATTAACCATAGCCGAGTTCCTATTTTGATTCAATCGGTTACTTCTATTTTATCTAAAAGTAAATATTGCAAAAATTTTTGTCTGTCCTTTTATTTCAGCTGAACATCTAACTGGATATAAGGCTGAGCATGAATCAATTGGGTGAGTTAATAACCAACAAGGTTTAACCTGATTATATGCCTACAGACCTAAACCACTTGCCTTGATTAGACACTCAGTACGCGTGCATTAATACAATAAACAAAGTCGCTTACACCTGACTTGATAACTGCGTTACGCACCTAAATATAACTGGATCACAATGATGAAACCAGCCGCCTTGAATAGTGCCATGATAAGGTTAACCGATGAATGTCTCGGCTCTAGCATCCTGCTTCGCTCTACCTTCTAAATCCATTTAGTCGTAGTGCCCCAGCGACTCCAAAAGGATATGGGAAAAACCTGGCTGCGATGAGCTCGCAATAATCGATTACTGCGTAACGCGCCTATATGTGTTTGCCGTAAGCTACTTGCTTAACCGCCGCATCGGCCGACGAAGTAAACGAATTTGCTTATTGAATTAAAGTTGATTTTGAATTGACCGTCACTGTATAAAAACGGTTAAAGAAAATACTAGTGCCTATTGACAGAGTTAAGGCTCATATGTGTCACATTTTGTCATTGCTACAGCCCGAATAGATTAAGAACTCGACTTGAATAGAGCTGCGAATTAATCACAAGAAGCTCTTTCACTGTGCTACCGCTATTGCCAACTTCGCCTTCCAGGGAAGCACCATTTTGTAATAATAGTGAAATAATTTCCGGTTTATCCGCAACTTTGTTGTATCCATGGCACGCCGGCCATAAGGCCTCTGATGGATTAGCGCCTTGCTCAATAAGCTTTTGAGTAAAGCTAAGCCATTTATCAAAATTTGGATTTAGACCATGGCCAAACTTTACAGCTAATTGAATTACGCTAGTCTCAGGCCCTGCTGGCATTTTTGCCTTTACGTTAGCCCCCAACTCTATGAGCTTGTTGGCAAGCTCAAAATCTTCGCATTGCATGGCATACATCAAAGGAGTCTTGTCTCTGCAATTAGCGTTATGGTGCCCAACTGTTTCGATTACGCCCTTATCCTTTGCAAGGATACCAAGAACTGAATCCTGGTCGTGCTTTTCGATTGCAACAAACAACTTTTTAATTTCTGCCTTGGTCATGCGTATTCTCAAGAAATGTAACGAGCCTGTAGAATTACTCGTTTTTAATTTATTCTTATTGATGCATTCACCATAGCCGAGTTCCTATTTTGATTCAATTAGTTACTTCGATTTTACGTAAAATATAAAAAGAGGACTTGGTGTTATTTTAATTGGCATTTTGCAAGGTGTTTGAGTGGCTTATTTGAGGTGATAAGGGCTACCCTAATTAGTGCATCGTGTTTTGCAGCTTTTCTCTATTATGAACTAAGCAATACAGTTGCCGCAGTGTGAAGTGAAAGCATTCACTTTCGTTTGTCCGCGCAAGGTCAATTTGCTCAGCGAAATTGATTGGAATGAATTTATTTTGGTAGGATAAGTCTCGCTTGACTCCTCACCCAACGAAAGAGCCATAACGATTTACCGTGGGTGAATAATATTTACTAGATCATAGCTTGATAGTAGATTCAAGGTTAAAAGTTGAACAACTAAAAGTAGGTGCATTCGTTCCTGTAAAGAGTAATTCTACAGCCTCAACGCCCGCCATCTGCCGCGCGGGGTAAGATAAGAACGTCAGCTGCATGACATTGTTATAGCGAAACAGGTTCATCACGCATTTTTTCCCATGTTTGTACCATAAGCTTCTTGGCTGGCCCCCAACGGTAACCACCAAGTGCACCACTGTGCTGTATTACCCGATGGCAGGGGATCAGTAAAGCAACAGGATTTGCTCCAATGGCGTTACCAACCGCTCTTGCAGATTGGGGCGCATTGAGTGCTGTGGCTACCTGAGAATAGCTAGCCACTGCGCCCGGTGGTATTTTCAGCAGCGCCCGCCACACAGCTACCTGAAAATTCGTACCTTTCACATGAAGCGACAGCGGACCATGTTTGGCAGCTGTATCACTACTAAAAAACGCATCAATAACATAGTGCGTAGATGTGATGCTTTCAACAATCGAACTCAATGGCCAAGCGTTACGCAAGTCATCCAGCAGCTCTTCAATGTAATTGAAGTCCATGAACTCAACCCTACAAACACCACGCTGTGTTACAGCTACAAACATAGGCCCCAGTGGTGTAGGGTGCACACCGTATTCGATACGTAGCTCCTTACCCTTATTTTTATACTCCCCCGGTGTCACTGCCTCCAGCTGCACAAAGTGATCATGCAACCTTGAACTACCGCTTAAGCCAATCTCATGTGAAACGTCGAGCAGAGAGCGGGATTTATCCAACAACTCCTTGCTACGCTCCAATGTCAGGACCTGCAAAAACCGCTTTGGCGTGGTACCCGCCCAACGACAAAACAACCTCTGAAAATGATACGGACTCAGATGCACATGGGCGGCTATCTCCTCTAGAGCGGGCTGGGTAGTTGCACGATCTACCAAGTATGCCATAGCACGTGCGATACGGTCATAGTCTGACACACTCTGCCTCTCAGACACGATTTATGGATACACCGCCATCTACCAACATCGCAGAACCAGTTGTGAAACTGGATGCATCGGATGCTAAGTACAATGCGGATTGAGCAATTTCATCTGGTGTCGCCATACGCTTGAGCGCATGCAGGTTACGCACAAACGCCAATGCTTCTGGCGTATTAGCAAACTCACGTCCCGCTGGCGTATCAGTACCACCAGGCAAAAGGGCATTGACCCGGATATTCTGAGGCCCATGCTCTGACGCCAGCACTTGAGTCAAACCAATAAGACCAGCCTTACTGGCTGCGTAGGCAGCCATGCCTGGCATACCTGCGGTGTAACCAACGAAGGTAGAGGTGAAAATTAACGAACCTCCTTTTCGGGCAGCCATGGCGGGCAGCTGGTACTTTGCGCCCAAAAATGCACTGGTTAAGTTGGTCGCAATAACTTGATTCCAGTCCGTGAGCGACATCTGCGGCACAGGGCACATAGCACCCAGAATGGCAGCATTGTTAAAAGCGATATCCAGGCCACCAAAGTGGCTTACAGCCTTATCTACCAAAGCTTTGGCAAAAGCTTCTTCGCCAACATCACCGGCTAGTGCCAGTGCCTGCCCACCTTCAGTCTTGATTAATTCCACCAGTTCATCAAGCTCCTTCTGTCGCCTTGCTGCCACCACTACGGCAGCACCTTCTCTCGCAAAAAGCTTCGCGGCTGCGTAGCCAATGCCGGTGCTGGCACCAGTAACAATAGCAACTTTGTTGGCCAATATGTTCATCGATTATTTCTCCTAGCTCTGCTGACAATTAAAGGGCATATGCCCGAACAGATGCTATATTAGGAGGCCGAACGATTAATGCCGACCCGAATCTTGCTGAATTTCAATTGCGCTATAACATTTTAGTATTTATGCGACACGCAGTTTGTGTTGCATAATCGCTTGTCGGACTGAGGCGCTACCTGCTCGATGTGTAGAGTTGGTGTTGTTTATGCTATGGACTTTACATATATAGAAAGGCTTTTTATGACCTAAGCTATAGCAAGCAAATTTAATTAGTGTGCCTGTCGTATCTATGCTGTCCCTGCGTTACTCAGTGTTTATTATCTATCCATTAAACCTAATGTTTAACCCTTAAGCAATTATATTTTTCGTATGCACAGTCGTTACTGACCTGAGCAATTAAGCAGGTTAATTAGCTGATTTGATGCAGCAAGCTAGGCCGCTAACTCGTTCGAACTATTTAATTTGTCGCTACATCTAAATTAATCGCAACATACTAGCTTGGCAGTGCTGGCAACTTATTAGCTTGTCTAATCAATGCTTCGATTACTGGCTTTGTTTTATTACTAGGTACTTTCGCTAGCATTACATACCTAGAATGTCGTTCAACTAAGGTCGCGATAAAGCTGTTTTCTGAGCCTTGGTTCAAGTCCAACTCCCAGTGATCTGGAACAGCTCTGTCTTCAACATTTGATGACCTTTCACTATTGGTACAGCGTCGACTATCTTTCCTAACCCTTTACCTTTCAGCAGCAACTAAATAAGAGAGCCACTCTAATTGAACAAATAAAACTGTGTCACTAAATTTACTTTTCAGGTTCAGAATTTATCTTTTATTGCGGGGTTATTTTTATTTCACCTATTAAATAAGTCATTAGCCCTATTAAACCTAAATTACACGCATGAAGATGACTGCAGGAAATAGAAACGGAAATAAAAAGGACAGACACATATTTTGTGTCAGAAAATTTAGCACCTCTCCCGTTGTGGATAATCGCATAATTATTTTTTCACATACTGTTAGTGTTAGTTACAGAGCTTAGAATTGAGGTGCTTGGAAAGGATTTTAGGCAAAAAAAGGCAAAGCTAGGCCGTCACTTTGTTCAATAGTGTATTTTTAAAACAACCTAATAAAGATGCAACTGTTCAGCCTGCGCCTTTGTACCATTTTACATCGTTGCTGGCGGCTTGCTGCTTTAACCGTTGTTTGCTGCCTGCAAAATTTGAGTACTGCTGCCTGAAACGTTGAATTGATTCAAGCCATTGCGCTTCTTC
>NZ_JACJDT010000033.1:0-53765 GCF_014163675.1 Pseudoalteromonas sp. SR44-5 | reverse complement strand
CTAGGTGCTAGGTGCTAGGTGCTAGGTGCTAGGAAAATTTTAACGTTTTGAATTAGTAAGAAATAGTTTTAAATTTGCAAAAGCCAAAGTAGATAAACTTAATGAATAGCGAGCTGAAATTAGCTCGCTATTCATAGCTCGTAGCCTATGATTTTATTTGATCTCAACACGCTGAGAGCGCATCACGATTTCGTCGTTAAGTTCAATACCAATACCCGGCTCTTCAGACACTTCAAAGAAACCATTTTTAGGCTGTGGATCTTGCAAGCATAACTCACGGTTCCACTTTTTAATTGCATAAGTGTGATGCTCATGAATTAAGAAATTTGGAATAGCCGTTTCTAAATGTAATGATGCTGCGGTTGCAACGGGGCCGCCACAGACGTGAGCCTGAATACGCACATCAAAAATATCAGCGTAATCACACACTTTTTTAGTTTCAGTAAAACCACCACATAAACCGATATCTGGCTGTAATACATTAATACTTTGATCTTCTAAGTAAGGGCGCACACCCCAACGATTATATAAACGCTCGCCACCGGCAATTGGCACTGATACTTTATCTGCCACTTTGGCATGTAACGAATGATTTAAGTAGTTAACTGGTTCTTCATAAAACATACAGTCAAATTCTTTAGCGATTTCACCGATTTGAATAGCAGAGGTAACACCCGGTAAACTGTGGCATTCAAAAATGATATCGACTTCATCACCAACAGCTTCACGAATTGCCTGCATACGGGCGCGATATAGCTTCATTTCAGCACGTGAAATAATGTTAGTGCGGTCGTAATAGGTATTGCCGTCTTTATCATATTGGATCGGATCAACTTTAACGGCATCGTAGCCTTCAGCCACTGCTTTTAACGCCGCTTCTGCGTATTCTTGTGGATGTACCAGAGCTTTAAACTCAGTGTCCCAGTCAAACTGTAATTGCGAAGCATAAGTACGCAGCTTGTCGTTAACTTTACCGCCTAACAACTGATACACAGGTAAACCTAATGCTTTACCCTTAATGTCCCATAAAGCGGTGTCTATCGCGCTCATTGCTGCATAGACTACTGGGCCCCCACCTAAACCCCAAAAGCTTTCACGCAGCATACGCGACCATAACTTTTCGGTTTGAAATGGATCATGACCAATTAAGAAAGCATCAGCCATTTCTTTGATCATAGCAGCGGCAGCACTGTGTCCTAAATCATAAGCAAGGCCAGCTTCGCCAACCCCGCTAATACCTTCGTCAGTATGAATACGGACAAATACAGGAGTCCAAGCAGGTCTGTCTGGACAGTGGATATCAAAAACTTCAACGCGATTAACTTTCATGACAATTCCTTATTAACCAAGGCTTAGGTTATTTTGCAAAACTAGGATCAAGACGATGGGCCTTACGTAACATCGCAGGCCAAGCTAATTGCCCACCGGTACTACCGCTGTGCACTACATTCGCTTGATTATAAATATTATCGATTATGGCTTGAGGTACTGGTGTAACAGCTTGGCCACTGGCTTGTAAAGCCAGCTGTATTTCACAAGCACGCTGTAAGTCATAAAAACGCATAAATGCATCACCCACCGTTGGCCCCACAGTTAAACCACCATGGTTTACTAACAACATATGATTAGTATTAGCGAGATCATCTTGTAAACGTTTTTTCTCATCGCTATTAACTGCTAAGCCTTCATAGCCGTGATAAGACAATGACGGCAGTGAAAACATTGAATATTGACTAAGTGGCAGCAGACCATTTTGCTGCGTGGCAACGGCAATCGTTTCTTTAGTATGTAAGTGAATAACACAATGAGCGTCATCACGCACTTCGTGAATCGCGCTGTGAATCGTAAAACCAGCAGGGTTGATTGCAAATGGCGTGTCATCTAAAATATTTCCGGCCAAGTCCACTTTGACTAGGTTAGAAGCTGTTACTTCATCAAATGTGAGGCCAAACGCATTCACTAAATAATGGTCAGTACCCGGCAAACGCGCCGATAAATGTGTGTAAATCAAATCACCCCAACGAAAATGCTCAACCAACCGATAACAGGCGGCTAAATCAACTCGTAACTGCCATTCTTGTGCAGAGACTTTATTTTTTAAATCAAGTTGTGGTAAATCAAACATTATGGGGCCTTATTTAAACGCGTTAAAAGCAAAACACGATATAGATGGATAGAAGTCTAAAGTAGTGTGCGTGGATGATCAATATTTAAAACAAAACAGCCACACCAAATTGGTGTGGCTGTTTTCTGTGAGCCCAGTGATAACTCACACTCAGCAAAAATTATTTTACGTTTGCTAAGTAATCGGCAATAGCAACCATTTCTTCTTCAGTAACAGTAGCCACCATCGCTTTCATCGCTGCAGTCATGCCATTGTTGCGCGCACCTGATTTAATGTCTTTCATTTGTGCCACTAAGTAGTCTTTATTCTGACCATTTAGTTTAGGATACATTGCCATGATCGGTGCCTTACCTTCAGGACCATGACATGTTTGGCACATTTTTGCTGTATAAAGCGCAGCACCATCGGCAGCCATGCTGTTAAATGACATACTAGCAACCATTGAGAGGCTTGCACCTAAGAGTAATTTTGTTATCTTGCTCATTGTATTTTCTCTTCTTTTTGACGGTTTATAAAAATTATTAGCTTAATTGTAGACCATAATAACGGATCTTTGTACATCACATATGTACGTAATTTATACACCAAGTAGATCACCAAACACGCTGTTCAAGTCATCTCTTAGGCTACCATACTAAATCATCTGGTACTTCAAAATCAGCGTATGGGTCATCAGCATCTTTGCCTTTGTCTTCTGGCTCTACATGAAACACGATGTACTTTTCATCAACTTCTGCCACTTTACGGGCTGGCTCATCTTCAAGTACAAAAAACTGCCCTTCCAACACACAAATTGCCAGTCGGCCACCTGACAAGGCTTTTTGCGTTTGTTCATTTACGTCGAGCTCTTTGACTTTATTTTCGTAAGTAAAATTGAAAGTCCGCTCACCACGAATCGAATCTTGATTATGATGTTCTAATATCTGCTTTACGCGGGCAACTTGCTCACGTTGCTTTAACTCACCTTGGCGAGCTTGATTTAATTCTTCTGCTTTTTTCTGCTGTTCTAACTTTGTTTGCTGAATATGCTTTTGCAGATCACTAGGGTTACTGGTCGCCCCTTTTTTTGGCTTTTTTTGTTGCTTACGCTTTTCACTTTTAGCAACTTTAGCTTTATGTGATGTGGTTAATCCTGCTTGTAGCAATTGGTCTTGTAATGAACCCATAGCTTTGTTCCATTAAAAACTGATATTAGCTTTATTTTATACCCAAACCACCTCAAGATGCGAGTTTCAGTTGGAATTAAAAGCGATTTAGGCAAGGCATTGATTGCAAGTAATAGTGGGTCTATTGCTAAAATCAATAACGTAGTATAAATCGCTTTTAAACCAACCCGTTGGGCGTTTCACAGGAACTTACTCTCAGCGTTGTTACTTCTTAAAAGGGACTGCCATTCTTGCAAAGTAACGCCTTGATATTAAGCCCCTGTGAAACGCTGAATTCTGCATCTTGAGGTGGCTTGGGTATAATCACCAATTAAAACAAATCATAGTGCTGTGACCATTAATCTAGCAAAGTGTTGTGATTGAAAACCTGATTTAGCGCAATAAATACTTATTTCTAGAATAAAAGTAACCACTTAAAGAACGCGTTGAGGTTGAATTTAATATCAATCAGGTTAAGCTGTGGTTTTTGTAGTAGGGCCAATAAAATGCGTTTCGGTCATTTATTAGTTTGCTCGCTGTTTATCTTTTTCGTGCTCTATGCACCGCAGCCATTATTAAGTTTATTTGCAGAGCAATTTTCAGTTAGTCCTGCAACCGCAGGTAGCTTGATGACGGCAACTATGCTCCCTTTGGCGATTGCCCCTTTGGTATACGGCTTATTACTGGCTAAACGTAACCCTTTAACAATTCTTCGCTACGCGATGCTAGTACTAGCTGTTACCTGTATTGCTTTTGCCTACGCCCCCAGTTTTGAGTTATTACTGTTACTACGATTTTTACAAGGTTTAACCTTGCCTGCCGCACTCACCGCAATGACCACTTACATAGGCAGCACTTATCAAGCTGATAGTTTGCAAAAGAATATGACCTTCTATATTGGCAGTACAATTGCTGGGGGTTACTTTGGCCGAGTGTTAGCGGCTATTTTTGCTGATTTATGGACTTGGCAAAGCTTCTATTTTGTTATTGCCGCAGGTTTAATTAGCTTTGCATTGAATATTCCACGTAATCAAACAGCCATTGTTAACAGCACTCTTTCCCCATTAAATTATTTAAAACAGCTCGCGAATGCTGCGGTATTAAAATTATATGGTGCGGTGTTTTGTATGTTTTTTTGCTTTGCTGCGTTATTAAATTATTTACCGTTCATTTTACAAGACACTTTTTTAATTACTAATACCCGTGATATTGGCTTAGTTTATAGCGGTTACTTGATTGGCGCCCTCGCCTCTATTGCGACTCCTTGGTTATTAAAAAAGAGTATTTCACCGTGGCATTTATTGTCTGCTATATTTGCTTTTTACAGCACTACACTAGTATTTTTGATGAGCTCACAATTAGTGATTTTTTTACTGGCATTCACTGGTTTTTGCGGCGCGATGTTTATTATTCATTCAACCGCAGCGCCGCTGGTTAATAAAATAAGCAGTGCACCACCGAGTGTCACTAATGGTGCTTATGTGTCGTTTTATTATAGTGGCGGGGCTTTAGGCTCTTTTGTACCTGGCTTGGTATATCAACAACTTGGCCATATCGCATTTATGGCCTCGTTATTATTAGTCTGTATATGCGGATTAATTTTAGTAAGTTCGGCTTATCTAGCGGGTAAAAAAACCACTTTAGGTTGATGCCCTGTGGTGGCAAAAAAAGCGTCTAAATCGGCTTTTTTTAATAACCATGTTTGGGTGTTCTCAAATGGATGACAATGAAATAGATCACCAAACCATATGTCTTGGTCAAGCCATAAAGTGACATCATTTTGCTTATCATTCATCAAAGCAAGCATAGATACACATCCAGGTGCGACTTTTAAAAAGCGTGCTAAGCGCTCATCGGAGGCAAACCCTAAGCGTGACAAGCCTTGATATTTAGCCAGTGATTTTAAGTCTAACTGCTTGTCATGTGCGGTGATCACCAAAAAATGCTTTTTACCTTCGTTATCACGCAAAAATAAGTTTTTTAATCGCGTTCCGGGCCGTTCCACCATTAATTCATCTGCAGCAAGACTACTATGTAATGCAGGGTGTTCGATAACGTCATAATTGATATTTAAATGCGCTAACAGCGCCGCTAATTTACTTTTATCCGCTAACATTTATAAACAACGCCCCATCAAGCGTACACTTAAATCTCGCCACAATACTTCATTTATCTCATATTTATCGTTGCGACAATATTTTTTGTCATGCAGCTCTTGTTTTAATAAGTGCACGGCTTGATCTTCTAATTCTAATTTTAAGCTATTTGATTCTTCAAAATATTCTTGCTCTGCAAAGTTTTTAAATTGCTGGCGTGTCAGTGGTCGATCTAAGTTTAAATTTGCGCGACTATTGGCTTTAACCGATACCACATAAGCAAAAATCTTATTACCTTGCTCATCTAATTTAGTGTGTAACTGTTTATTATTAATTTCAAAAGGCGGCTCATCACTTTGGCTAGCACAACCACAGAGTAAAACGAGTAACATCAACGCGTATTTTTTCATTATTAGTATCATTCCTGTTATCCAGTGACCGTTAGTCTACCAAAAATTCATTGTTTGCGTAAAAATTCAAAAAATATATAAATAATACTTGACCAAATTTAGAAATCTCATTAAAGTTCGTCCCGCTTGAAACGGAACCTCAAGTAGGTTGCGAAATTCGTAACTTTAGGAATGTGGGGCTATAGCTCAGCTGGGAGAGCGCCTGCCTTGCACGCAGGAGGTCAGCAGTTCGATCCTGCTTAGCTCCACCACTTTCCTACTCTTCAATTTTTATCACTATGGCTCTGATGCCAAATTCAATTTTTAAATCTTTCTCATTTTAATCAAAAAACTGTTTATTTTATGTTAGTTATTTTTTAGCTATCAGTTGTGCGCTGCATGGTATTTACGATCAAAAATGCCGAGCATAAACTCGGCATTTTAATTTGGTTATTCGACTACCAATTATTCGCGAATTTGACCTACACCATTGACGAGGTATTTCTCCGTCGTTAATGATTCTAAGCCCATTGGGCCGTAAGCGTGTAGTTTTGACGTTGCGATACCAATCTCTGCACCTAAACCTAACTGTGAGCCATCAGAGAAGCGTGATGAGGTATTAACCATCACTACTGAGGCATCAACACTGCGCTGGAACAATTCAGCCGCGGCTTGGTTTTTAGTGCAAATAACTTCCGTATGGTTTGAACCAAATTGCGCAATATGCTCAATTGCACCAGCAAAATCTGGTACTACACGAATCGCGATTTCTAAATCTAAATATTCTTCGCCAAATTCCTCTGGCGCAAGCACTGTTGCATCATCAAAATATTGTGCGGCTTGGCTATCTGCATTTATTTTTACACCTTCTTGGCGTAATACAACAGCACATAAATTTAAAAACTCATCGGCAACATCCTGATGAACGACAAGGCCTTCTAATGCATTACATACGCCAGTACGCTGAGTTTTACCGTTCAGTAGCAAGTTAATCGCCACTTCTAAGTCAGCGTCTTTATCTACGTATAAATGACACACACCTTTAAAATGCTGGATCACAGGAATTGTACTGTTATCTGTTACAAAGTTAATTAGCCCTTCGCCGCCGCGTGGAATAATTAAGTCAATGCTGTCACGTTGCTGCATCAATTCCATTAATAATCCGCGGTCTGGATCTGGAATAACGGAGATTAACGCTGCCGGTAAATTATGCTGCTCTAATACTTGATGCATGACACTCGCAATTGCTTGCGAGCTTTTAAGCGCCTCTTTACCACCACGTAAAATAACCCCATTACCTGATTTGAAGCATAACGCTCCAGCATCAGCGGTTACATTTGGACGCGCTTCATAAATCATACATACCACACCAAGTGGTACGCGCATTTTACGAATTTTAATCCCGTTAGGACGTTCAGTAATATCGCGTAATTGACCCACCGGATCATCAAGGCTTACAATCACTTCAATGCCTTCAGCCATCGCTTCAATACGTTCGTCATTGAGCGTTAAACGGTCAATCATAGCGGCTGCTAGATTGTTATCGCGGGCTGCGGCTAAATCACTTTCGTTCTCTTTAATAATAAATGCTTTTTGTTGGCGTAATGCTGCAGCCATATCCAGTAGCACCTGATTTTTGGTCTCGGTATCGAGTAAGGCTAACTGATGTGCCGCTTTTGCTGCCTGACGTGAAATATCTGTAATTAAACTCATGACTTCTCCAATAATGCGATATCTTTCTCTGAAATAACGGGACCAATCGAATCTTGCATCTTGTCGCTAAATTCGCTTTGTTCGTTATCTGCTATAAAATTCAATAAACAACTACTGTAATTTGCAGTTGCTTTGGCTAATCGAGTGCCGTCGCTGCTACGTACCAAAATGGTATCGCCAATTGCAAACTCACCATGCACTGCGACAATTTCATCGCCACGGATACAGCCAGTTTCACCTTCTAAAGACTCATCGTATGAACCTGCGACAACGACTTCACCTTGCTCACTTGCAGTATGAGTCATCCAGTGAACAGCTTCTTGCATCGGTTTTTCGTACGGTAAGAAAATAGTACCTGGGTTCTCACCTTCCAGCAGTTTTGTAAATGTCTGCTCTTTAAAACCATTAATTATATAAGTAGTAATACCATGTGAAGTCGCTTTTTCAGCTGCTTCAATTTTAGTTTTCATACCACCTGTACCAACCGCACTGGTAGCAGATCCTGCCATAGCATAGATTGATTCATCAATTGATTTAATTTCAGGCAGTAATATTGCATCGTCGTGCAAATTAGGGTTTTTATCATAAAGCCCATCCACATCTGAAAAAATCATCAATGCATCAGCATCTGCTGCTGCAGCGACCATTGCCGATAAGTTATCATTATCACCGACTTTTAAATCATCAGTTGTCACCGTATCATTTTCATTCATGATTGGCAGCACACCATGATCCAACAAAGTGAAAACAGTTTCTCTAATACTCTCATAACGCTCACGGTCACGTAAGTCACCATGAGTTAATAAAATCTGCGCCGATGGGAAATCAAAAAAGCGGTCCCACATAGCCATCATTTCGGTTTGCCCTGCTGCTGCCATGGCCTTTTTCATTGCCACAGTGCGCTCTTGTGTCTTCGGAAATAAATGCGCGCCAGCGGCAACTGAGCCTGACGAAACTAAAATAACTTCAATTCCTTGACTACGACAACGAACAATAAACTGAGCGATGGTTAATAAATAGCGTGAGCGACAACCATCTTGATCAGGTGCAATCAATGCGCTACCTACTTTTAATACGATACGTCGCCAATTTAACTTTTGCATAAATGTTCAACTTTCCATTTTAACTGTGACTTACCCTAGTTTGGATAAATCTGAAAACAACCACCTAGTGTTTACCTAGGTTACGAGTTAACAATTTGCACTTGCTTTTGCTCACTTTCTTTAGCCATCACTTTTTAATACTCAGCCGGAAACGCTCACTTAGTTAATTAACAAAGTGCGTTAGATATAGCATAACTTTGGCTCAATCATTAAGACTGAACAGTTATAAAGTAAATAAAAAGTGTTGTTTATGCATCGCTGTAAAAAGCTGTGTGAAGCTTTTTTATTAACAACATACATAGAGCCTCTAAAGTCTGATACACCAACAGATAGGGTGATGACTCAAGGACCGAGATTTGCTCACCACGATGGGTGTCAAATATTGAGTAAGTAACAGTTCAACTCAAACAATATGAATCACAATAAAATGTAATTTATGTTCAAATTAACTAATTACTAAAAATGAGTAAAATTGTACAAACTGCATTCAAAACAATTAACAAATTGATTTTTAAGCATATAAATATAGTAACCTCAATCTAAATTGTTGTAATTTAAAGCAACTTAAAAATAACTATATGTATTCGCTTAGACCTAACAAGTAACTAATTAGATGACTAATTGTTTGAACACTAACTATATTACGCTACTTTTAGCCTAAAGATCAAGACTATATTTTATTCACTCGGCTTACTATTGCAGCTAATAAATTTTAAAGTCATTAAGATTCAGTAAGTTAAATAGAGTTTAATTTGTTTCAAATATTTTAAAACCAATAAATTATCATTTCTTCTACAAATAAGTTCGTAAACAGCTAAAATTCTATTAGGAAAAATTAACATACACGTGTATACCCCTGTATTATAAGTATCGAAAGGTTTACTCCTAACTGTTGTAATAAATAAGGAATACTTCATCTATGTCAGCTATTTATATCGCAGGGATCGCTCTATGTTCGGTTCTCGCCCAATGGATAGCATGGGGTTTTCGTGTCCCAGCTATTTTATTTTTGTTACTTACCGGCCTGTTACTTGGCCCTGCTACGGGTTTACTTGATCCAGATGCACTGCTTGGTGATCTACTCTTTCCTGTGGTCTCACTCAGTGTTGCGGTGATCTTATTTGAAGGTTCTTTAACTCTGCACTTTAGAGAACTCAAAGGTATTGGCAAGGTAGTCCGTAACTTGTGCTCTATTGGCATGATTACGACTTGTATAGTGATAAGCCTCAGTGCCTATTGGATTTTAGAACTCAACTGGCGTGTAGCAGCGGTGCTCGGTGCAGTATTGGTTGTGACTGGCCCAACAGTTATTGCACCGCTATTAAACTCAATGCGACCAACCCAAGATATTGACCGCATACTACGCTGGGAGGGCATTGTTATTGACCCAATTGGTGCTTTATTTGCGGTTTTAGTATTTGAAGCGGTAATGCTAGTTGGTCAAGGTGAAGTGTTTATTCATACCGTAATCGCCTTGTTTAAAACCTTAGGAGTCGGTTTATCTATTGGCGTGGTCGCAGGTTGGCTTACAACGTTACTGATCCGCCGCGAATGGCTACCATTTGAATTACATAAATTCGGCATCTTAGCTCTGGTACTTATTAGCTTTACAGTCTCAAATCATTTGAGCCATGAGTCAGGTCTATTAGCGGTTACTGTATTTGGTATTTGGTTAGCGAACCAAGACGATTTAGAAATTGATTCTGTTTTAGAGTTTAAAGAAGATCTGTCTATGATCTTAATTTCAACCTTATTCATTTTGCTTGCTGCGCGTTTAGAATTAGCTGATTTAATGATGCTTGATGCCGATGTGTTCATCTTTTTGGCTATCGTATTATTTATCGCTCGCCCATTGTGTATTGCGATCTCCACTTTCGGCACTGAGCTACCAATTAAATCTCGCTTAGTACTCGCGTGGATTGCTCCGCGCGGTATTGTCGCAGCAGCGGTAGGCTCTGTATTTGCTATTAGTATGATGGAAGCTGGTGTTGCTGACGCCGAGAAAATGGTGCCACTGATTTTTACCGTTATCATTATCACAGTAGTTCTGCAAAGCTTAACTGCGATCCCGATTGCGAAGCTATTAGGGGTTCGTCAGCCTTCACCGAATACTATTTTGATCATTGGTGCAAACCATGTCGCTCGTGCCATTGCTTGTGGGCTAAAAGAGCAAAATATTCAAGTACACTTATCAGATCCAGCTTGGGAAAACTGCCGCATGGCACGTATGGATGGGCTGCCTTGTTATTATGGTAACCCGCAATCAGAACATGCTGAACGTTACTTACCCCTGACAACTCTACGCAGCGTAATGGCGCTTTCGCCAAACCGCCATCATAACGCGCTAGGCGTGCAGTATTTTTCACATTTATTGAATGAAAAGAACGTCTTTTCATTGCGTTCTTCGACCTCTCACGCCAAAGCAAACAAAGACAGCGCGACGTTTCTATCTCGGCAAATTTTGTTTGGTGACAGCGGCTCTTATGCACGTTTAAGTAGCTTAATTGCTAAAGGCGGCAAGGTCAGTGTAACGCGAATTTCTGAAGAGTTTAACTGGGGCAAATACCAAGAGATGAACAGCGATGCAATTCCGTTATTCATCCTCAATGGTGACAAAGACAGTGATGATGATAGCCCTATCAAACTGCGTCCGTTTACTATTAATATGGAAAAACCGCCGCAAGAAGGTGAACGTGTCGTCGCGATGCTGCCACCAAAAATGTCGGTATTGAAAGATCCTAATAATGGTAAAAACAAAGAACCGAAAGAAATAAAAGAGTAAAACGAAAAAGGCTAGGTATCGCACCTAGCCCTTTTACTTTCAACTTGCTAGTTTTCTAACTCGCTAACTAATCTACTCAAACCTACAATGGCAATCGTGCACGCGCTACTACACTATCGGGCATTTTTTGCGCCAATTGGGCTAGCGAGCGTTCAATCTTTTTATGGGTTGCTTTATCTGCAACCATACTATGAAATAACCAACGATATGCGTCTTCGTAATCACGTGGACTGCCATAGCCTTGATTAAATAAACTAACTAACCGCAATTGTGCTTTTAAATTACCTTGTGATGAAGCTTCACGTAGGTAAGTCACAGCAAGCGCTTTATCCTTTTGCACCAATCGACCCGTGTCATAGTATCGCCCGAGTTGCTCTAATGCCGCCGCTAAGCCTTGCTGTGCTGCTTGACGCATATAATACACACCAAGCTCTACATTACGATCAACACACACCGCATACGCCAGCATATCGCCATATAAAAATTGATAAGAAGGCAGTGCCATTTTATTGGCTCGTGCTTCGATATCTTGTACTAACTGGCAGTCATCTGCCTTTACTCGCGCAAGATGTGTATTACTATTGATCAAAGCAAGCAGCTCAGTTTCTGTATATAGTGGCACGGCAGCTATGGTCTCTTCAGACTTGGCGTGGCTTGCCAGCAAAAACGATAACGGCACTAATGATAAACAAGTTAACAAACGCATTTAGGTCACTTTAAATTAAAAACCATCTTGCTAAAGTTTATACAAAGATCGTTCCAGAATGAAATTTATAAATAGCTTATTTATTATAAACACTATCCCCAGACACAAAAAAAGCTGCACAAGGCAGCTTTTTTAGTACTATCAGTAATTATGCAAACGGACTGCGTAATACTATAGTTTCTACACGGTCAGGACCTGTAGAAATAATATCAACAGGTACACCGGTGATTTCTTCAATGCGTTTGATGTAATCAAGTGCCGCTTTTGGTAGCTGCTCAACAGTAGTAGCACCCACTGTATTTTCAGTCCAACCAGGCATCTCTTCATATACTGGCGTTACTTTATCATAACCTTCAGCAGCAAGTGGCGTCACATTAGTGATAGTGCCATCTTCTAACTGATAACCAGTACAGATTTTTAGTGTTTCTAGACCATCTAACACGTCTAGTTTAGTTAAACAAAAACCTGAGATAGAGTTAATTTGTACTGCACGGCGCATAGCCACAGCGTCTAACCAACCAGTACGACGTAAGCGACCAGTCGTTGCACCAAACTCATGACCTACGGTACCTAAGTGCTTACCAACTGGGTCTTGTTTTTCTAAACCGTCGTAAAGCTCGGTAGGGAAAGGACCAGAACCAACACGCGTGGTGTAAGCTTTGATAATACCTAGTACATAATCAAGATTTAACGGACCAAAACCAGCACCTGTAGCAACGCCACCAGCAGTAGTATTTGAAGACGTTACATATGGGTAAGTACCGTGATCGATATCAAGTAATGTACCTTGCGCGCCTTCAAACAAGATGTTGTCGCCCGCTAAACGCGTTTGATCAAGTAACTCAGTTACGTCAACAACCATTGCTTTAAGGATATCTGCAACAGCCATTGCATCATCAAACGTCTGTTGGAAATCTACCGCATCTACTTTGTAATAATTTACTAAAGTGAAGTTATGGTATTCCAATACTTCTTTAAGCTTCGCAGCGAATAATTCAGGGTTGAATAAATCACCGATACGCAAACCACGACGGGCTACTTTATCTTCATAAGCAGGACCTATGCCGCGACCTGTTGTACCAATCGCTTTATTACCACGTGCTTTTTCACGAGCTACATCTAATGCGATGTGGAAAGGCAAAATAAGCGGACATGCTTCACTGATCAATAAACGTTCACGTACTGGTACGCCACGTTCTTCAAGCATGCCAATCTCTTTCATTAGCGCTTCTGGTGAAACAACAACACCATTACCAATCACACACTTAACATTGTCACGTAATACACCCGATGGAATAAGGTGTAAAACTGTCTTTTCACCTTCGATTACCAGTGTATGACCAGCGTTATGGCCACCTTGGTAACGAACTACTAAAGATGCTTTGTCTGTAAGGAGGTCAACTACCTTACCCTTACCTTCGTCACCCCATTGGGTGCCTAATACAACAACGTTTTTACCCATTGTAAATTCACTTAGAAAAAATTAGGACGAGATTTTACCAGATAATGAGGGGAAAGATCACCCCCGTTTAGGTTATTTTTTCTGCGCAGTCGTACAACGACCTTTGCAATAAAAATTAACTGGTTGAATAACATTAAGTTACTCATAAAAATTCATCTTACTAAAAGAAAAACCCTGCATACACAGGGTTTGGATTTGTGCTAGATTTAGAAAAAGATTACTGCGCTGCAGCACCTTTCATATATCTAAAGAAGTCACTGTCTGGTGATAATACCATTACGTCTTGCTTATCTTTAAAGGTCTTTTTATAGGCCTCTAATGAACGTACAAAACCAAAGAATTCAGCATCTTTATTGTACGCATTGGCATAAATAGCCGCAGCTTTTGCATCGCCTTCACCGCGAACGGTACGGGCATTACGCTCAGCATCAGCCAGCATTACTGTGACACGACGGTCAATGTCAGCACGAATCGTTTCGGCTTTTTCTTGACCTTCAGAGCGGTGCTCTTTAGCAACAGCAGTACGCTCTGCACGCATACGTTGGTAAATCGAATTACTCACTTCTGACGGTAAATTGATTTGCTTAACACGTACATCAAGTACTTCAATACCTAGCTCTTGAGCACTTTCAGAAGCTTGAACTAATGCTTCTTCCATTAACTCACTACGTTCACCGGAAACAATCTCACGGATAGTACGTGAACCAAAGTTAGTACGTAGACCATTATTTACTTTTTGCTTAAGTAGTGCTTCAGCGTATTGCTTATCACCACGGGCACGTAAGTAAAAAGCACTAAAATCACTAACACGCCATTTTACAAACGAATCAACTATTAAGTCTTTTTTCTCGCTAGTAACAAAACGATCCGGTGCACCATCTAATGTCTGAATACGCGCATCAATACGACGTACTTGACTAAAGAAAGGTACTTTGAATTGTAAGCCAGGACCATAAACAATTGCTTTATCATCACTGTCTTTTTGCACTTTGCTGAATAGCATAACAATTGCTTTTTGCCCTTCAGGTACTACGAACACTGACGAAAAAGACAACACAACGGCCGCTAGTAATATAACTAAACTAAAGTTTTTCATTGCGCTTATCTCCCGTCGTTAAAGCGATCAGCACCAAAGCGGTCTGAACTTGAGTTCACAGTGCTATTGCGCGATGTATTAACTTTATTGCGTAAGTCGTTAATATCACTTGAGCTAGGTAATGCAACACGGGTTGCGTTCCCTTGCTTATCCATGATTTTATCAAGCGGTAAATACATCATATTATTGCCGCCCTTAACATCAACTAACACTTTTGAACTGTTACCTAGCACTTCTTCCATGGCATCAATATATAAACGCTCACGGGTTACACGCTTAGCAGCCTGATATTCAGGTAATAGCTTTTCGAAACGCGCGACTTCACCTTGTGCTTCTAAAATAATGCGCTCGCCGTAACCTTCAGCTTCTTGCGTCATACGGGTAACTTGACCACGAGCACGTGGCTCAATTTCACGCGCATATGCTTCAGCTTCACGAATAAAACGTTGTTCATCTTCTTGTGCGGCAATGGCATCATCAAACGCGTCTTTAACTTCAGCCGGTGGGCGTGAGTCTTTAAAGTTAACGTCAGTTACGATCAAGCCTAAGTTATACGGTTCGATGATTTTATTCAGTTCATCCCAGGTATTTTGACGCACAACCTCACGGCCATTTGTTAATACTTGGTCCATTTTTGAATGACCAACAACATAACGCAGTGCACTCTCTAGCGCTTCTTCTAAGCTAGAATCAGCATTAGTTACACTAAATTTGTATAGGAAAGGATCAATAACACGGTATTGCACCTGAAACTCAACGCTTACCACGTTTTCATCTTCAGTGAGCATAAAACCAGACGTCGATAATGAGCGAACGGCTTCAATATCTACCGGAATTACCGTTTCAATAAACGTCATTTTCCAACGCAGACCTGGATCTGCAATGCGGTCAAATTGACCAAAATGTAAAACGATGCCGCGCTCTGCTTCTTTCACGGTATAAATACCGCTCAGTGCCCATACAATTGCAGCAATGATCAGTACAAATGAAAGACCAGCTCCACCAAGTCCGCCGCCGCCATTGCCGGATTTATTACCGCCAAATAAGCCACCAAACTTGCTGCTGAATTTACGAAACACCTCGTCTAAGTCAGGTGGGCCTTGATCACGTCCGCCTTTTTTGTTCCACGGATCTTTGTCATTGCCATTATTACCCGGTTCATTCCAGGCCATAGCTATACTCCATTGTTATCTAAATAATTTAGGTAATTACGTTAAATCTAACAAAAATACCGCAGTTCTCATACTAAAAATGACATTGTGCAGTAGTTTTTTCGAATTACGAAATAAAAGCGTCGATTTCAGGACCAAACTCTTTTCTTAAACGATTCCATTCTACCATAGGCAGTCGAGTAGCAAGTAACCAATGACCCTGTTCATCAAAGTCTTCTTGATGCACGGCATTTAAATTGAACAACGCAGCACGTAAACGACCATATTGCGGAGCTAATTTAAGCGTATGAACAAACATTTTCTTTGCTAACAGCTCGCTGATAGCTTCAGACAATAGTTCACACCCTGCGCCACTGTGTGCCGACAACCATACTCTAATAGGCATGCCTTCATCGTCACGGTCAATACGTGGTTCAATATCTTCAAGCGCATCAATTTTGTTGTAAACCAACAATTGCGGCACTTCATCAGCTTCTATTTCTTTAAGAACCGATTGTACCTGTTCAATATTCTCTTTACGACGATGATCCGCAACATCGACCACATGAAGTTGTAAATCAGCTTCACGAGTTTCGGTTAGCGTCGCTTTAAATGCGGCAACTAGGTCATGGGGTAAATGACGAATAAAGCCAACGGTATCGGCTAAAATTATCGAACCAACATCTTCTATTTCGAGTTTGCGTAAGGTTGGATCAAGCGTCGCGAACAGTTGATCAGCAGCATACACATTAGAGTTAGTAATGCGATTAAATAACGTCGACTTACCCGCATTGGTATACCCTACCAACGACACCGTAGGAATTTCATTGCGGTTACGAGCACGTCTACCTTGCTCACGCTGCACTGCCACTTTCTCTAAACGCGCGCGAATACTTTGAATACGAACTCGCAATAAACGTCGATCTGTTTCTAGCTGAGTTTCACCAGGCCCGCGCAAACCGATCCCGCCTTTTTGGCGTTCAAGATGCGTCCAGCCTCGGATCAAACGCGTCGACATATGACGCAATTGTGCTAGCTCAACCTGCAACTTACCTTCATGGGTACGTGCACGTTGCGCAAAAATATCAAGAATAAGCGTCGTTCTATCAAGCACACGACATTGGCAAACGCGTTCTAAATTGCGTTCCTGTGACGGTCTGAGTTGATGATTAAAAATGACGACATCTGCGTTGTGGATTTTGACAATCTCAGCGATTTCTTCAGCCTTTCCGGTACCGACGAATAGTTTCGGATGTGGTGCTTGACGGCTGCCTTGCACAACCGCCAAACTGCTAACACCAGCAGAAGATACCAACATTTCCAATTCATGAAGATCTTCACGATCCCCTTCTTTTGGAAAGTCGATATGAACTAAGACTGCCTGTTCGCCGGCTTCATAACGGTCAAACAAACATTATGCTCCTAATTTAAAAATTTCCAGCTTCAGGCTCTTCACCGTCTTCGCTTCCTTGAATACCTTGGAAGTTAACAGCACGAGCAGGAACTACGGTAGAAATCGCATGTTTATACACCATTTGATTCACGGTGTTTTCTAGTAAAATAACAAATTGATCAAATGACTGGATCTTACCTTGTAGTTTGATGCCATTAACCAAAAAGATTGATACTGGAATACGCTCACGACGTAGCGCATTCAAAAATGGGTCTTGTAACGATTGGCCTTTTGCCATGTTATTTTCCTTCGTTCTAGGTGTTATTATAATTAAGTGGCTGAACTCATTTAACAAAGCTAAAAAATTTCAACTACTACTAGCTTAGCGAACTTACAACACGTTGCAAGTTTTCTTCATCACCCGTTGTTAACCACGTTACATCGGGCCAACCTCTTAGCCACGTCAATTGACGCTTAGCAAGCTGTCGTGTTGCTGCAATACCGCGAAAGACCATTTCATCGTAATCAATCTCGCCAGCAATGTAATCCCACATTTGTCTATAACCCACGCAACGAATGGAAGGTAAGTTAGGGTGTAAATCCTTACGTTGATATAGGGATGAAACTTCATTTTCAAACCCCTGCTCAAGCATTATTTTAAACCTTTGTTCAATTCGCTGGTGTAAATCGGCGCGATCATCAGGCGCAATAGCAAATTGATGAAAAGTATACGGTAAACTCGGCTGCTTACTTTTTTGTAATTCAGTCATTGTTTTACCCGTTAATCGGTAAACTTCAAGGGCGCGGTTAATACGTTGCGAGTCATTCTCGCTCATTTTTTGTGCCGCTTGCGGATCAATTATCTCAAGCTCTTTATAAAGTGCCGGCCAGCCATGTTGCTTGGCTTGTTGCTCAAGCTCTGCTCGTACTACCGGGCATGCTTCAGGTAATGGCGATAATCCATCAATTAATGCTTTAAAGTACATCATTGTACCACCAACTAATACAGGCACTTTACCTTGTTGGTGAAATTGGTCAATCTTTTCAATTGCATCACGACGAAAATCAGCTACTGAGTAACTTTCGCTAGGGTCGATTAGATCAATTAAATGGTGTGGCGCAAGCGCTAACTCATGTTGATCTGGTTTTGCCGTACCTATGTTCATATCTTTATACACTAAGGCTGAATCGACGCTGATTATTTCAGTTTTTAAATGTTGGCATAAGGCGATTGCTAATGCAGTTTTGCCTGCAGCGGTTGGGCCCATTAAAAAAATGACCGGTAAATTACTCAACTCGATAACCTTAATCTAACTGTGCTAAAAAATAACTTAAATCTATTTTAACTGCTTTTGCAGATAAACGCTGGATTGTTTGCGGATTATTTTGCATTCGCGTAACCGCCAAGGCAAAAGCTTGGCTGGCAAAAAAGCGCTCGGGCACTTGGCTAAGCTGCCAGTTTAGCCATTGCTCCACACTATTAAGCTCAGCCTTAGTGGCTTTTAATAGCGCATCTACGGCTTGGCTCACATCAAGCAGATACAAACTCTGTGGCAACTTTTTAACCATCACAAATTGCTTTTCAATCAATAACTCAAAGCCCAGCAAGGTAAACCATGATTGTTGCTGTGTTAAGCTTTGGCTGTCTTCTTTACTGATATTAACTCGCACAGGCAATAGTAAGGCTTTTCCTTCTAAGCTGCCTTGCTCAGCAATAAGCTCAAGCCAATCATTGACTAATAAATATTTAAAGTGTGAGCAATATAATTGCTGTTGCAGGCTAAATACACAACCGCCATCACTTTGTACCAGCAACGGCTGCGCACTTTGCGTCTGTAACAATGGTGCTACTTCTTGAGTAACGCCAATAGGTTGATCAAAATGGCTGGCGTGTTGCTCATTGACCCCTTGATAAAACGCACTCACATCTTGATGATTTGTCCGGCTCGCTTGCTTACTTCGCTCGCTTGAACCTGTATATCCACCACCACTAGGTGCTGGATTAGCACCGTAGCGAGCTTGCTCCGCTGGTTGTAAGTGCGACTTAGGATAATCAAACAAACTGCCTGCTGTATTGCTGGAGTGAGAGGGTGTTGCTGTATGCGCTGCTTTAGCATCGCTGTGTTGCGAATCAACATGCTGAGTAACACCAGCAAACTCATCTTGAAGCGGCACCACGACTTGTTTAATTGCCTGCAGAATAAAATCATGCACTAAGCGACCTTGATGAAAACGCACTTCGTGTTTCGCAGGATGCACGTTTACATCCACTTGACGCGGATCAATGTCGATATAAATAACAAAGCCCGGTAGCTCTTCTTGGCCTGCGACTTCTTCGAACGCTTGGCGAATGGCATGAGAAATAAGCTTATCGCGCATCATACGATTATTTACATAGGTATATTGCGTAGTATTACTCGAGCCAACTGGTAGCACCCAACCATGTAGCTGCAAGCCTGTATCGCCTGACTCAATATATAACCCCTGCTCAGCAAAGGCTTTACCTGCAACCTGAGCGACCCGAGCAATAGCCTGTGCAGGGTCGGTTTTAGCACGATATTGACGCACTACTTTATCGTTATGTGTGAGGGTAATTGACACATCAAAACGGCTCAGGGCAATACGCTTTATTAACTCATCAATGTGAGTAAATTCGGTTTTTTCGGTGCGTAAAAATTTACGTCTAGCGGGCGTATTAAAAAATAAGTCTTTAACTTCAATGGTGGTGCCGTCAGGGTGAGCAGTGGGTTTAATCTGCACCGCCATATCTCGCCCCTGTGCAAATGCTTGCCAAGCCGCCTCTTGCTGTTTGGTTTTTGAGCTAAGTGTCAAACGCGATACCGAACTAATAGACGCCAATGCTTCGCCGCGAAAGCCCAAAGAACAAATATTTTCTAAATCATCAAGGGACTTTAATTTACTAGTAGCATGACGAGAAAGCGCCAACGTGAGCTCGTCTTTATCAATGCCTGAGCCGTTATCACGAATGCGAATAAGCTTATGACCGCCGCGCTCAATATCAATTTGAATACGTGTTGCGCCTGCATCTAGGCTATTTTCAACGAGTTCTTTGACCACAGATGCGGGTCTCTCAACCACTTCGCCCGCAGCAATTTGGTTAGCTAATCGCGCGGGTAATATTTCAATGCTCATACTGATCCTAACGATTTTAACTTTGCGGAATGTCTAACTCTTGACCAATAAACAAGGTATTAGATTTTAATTGATTGACTTGCTTAAGCTTACCTACTGATACCCCATAGCGACTAGCTAACAAACTTAACGACTCACCAGGGCGAACTTTATGTTTAGTGGGATATTGCGATTTTAACGACGCAAACAGCGAATCATCCGGAGGATTTTTCAGATAATAGCTTTTGATAGAAGTAAATATTGCTTTCGCTAAGCGCTCTTGGTGATTAGCACTTTTTAATAGTTTTTCTTCTCGCGGGTTTGAAATAAACCCAGTTTCGACCAAAATAGATGGAATATCTGGTGACTTTAATACCGCTAGGCTAGCCGCTTGCGGCTCTTTTTTATGTAACTTAGCGACCTTTTTAAGCTCATGAACCATGCCTTCAGCAACGCTGAAACCGGTTTTCATCGAATGATCCATCGACATATCCAACAGCGCCTGCGCCAAGTACTTTTCACTGGCCGTGTCTTTAATCACTCCAGCAGCACCACCGAGTAGCTCTGAATGTTTTTCTTTATCTTCTATCCATTTACCAATTTCTGAATTAGCACGACGAAGTGATAACACCCAAACAGAGGCGCCATTTGGTTGCGGGCTAGTAAATGCATCCGCATGAATTGAAACTAAAAAGTCAGCCTTTTTCTGCCTTGCACGGCTAGTGCGGGTATTAAGTTTGACAAAGTAATCTCCACTTCGCACCATTCGCGAAATCATCCCGCGCTCGGCATCAATCATCCGCTCTAAGCGTTTGGCGATTTGTAGTGTGATATCTTTTTCATAAGTACCAGAAGGACCAATTGACCCAGGGTCTTCGCCGCCATGGCCTGCATCAATAGCAATAATAATATCGCGTTGTTGATTAAGCTCACGCTTTTTAACCCCAGTATTACTCGTTGCAGCTACTGGCTCTGCTTGATTTTTGTCATATAAGTCGACCACTAAACGATTTTTATAAGGTCCCGTTGGCGCCAATGCAAAAATCACCGGTTTAACGGCCCCTGTAAGCTCAAAAACAAATCGTACCCCCTGGCTGCTTTTCGCTTTCGAGTAACGTAGTTTACTGACGATTTGATGCTTACTGGGAATAGTTGGTAGGTCTTTTATTTTATCTGTATTTTCTAAATCGACCACTAAGCGCAGTGGATTTTTTAGCATAAAATAACTGAAGTCGGGCTTATCCGTTAAGTCGAATACTACCCGCGTACTATCTGGCGATGGCCACACCCGTACACTATTGATAGTATTTTGTGCATAGAGATTAGCACTGATTGCTAACAGCAAAAAAGCACCCATCCACTTTATGACAACTCGACTCATCGTTATCTTCACACCCTTGTTATTTGTTGTTATTCACTATGGTTTTTGAGTTTATCCACGATACTGTGACCACGCGGGCTAATACTTTGGATCTCAATTGCTCGTGCATCGCCGACATAACGTAAAGTAATATCTAAGTCTGGTGTTGGGATAAACTCGCCGCCTTTTTCAGGCCATTCCACCACACAAATAGCTGTTGGCGAAAAATAATCTCGAATACCCATGTATTCTAATTCTTCTGGGTCGCCTAAACGATATAAATCAAAATGATAAACATTGGCCGTTGCCAACTCATAAGGCTCCACCAGCGTATAAGTTGGACTCTTAACTTTGCCTTGATGACCAAAGCCTTGGATCACACCACGTGTTAAGGTGGTTTTGCCTGCTCCCAAATCACCGTGTAAGTAAATAACTGCCCCTTGCTCCATTAGCATAGCAAGTTGATTGCCCATTTTAACCGTTGCAGCTTCATCAGCGAGTTGAAAACCAACACAGTGCGTCATTCTAACCTCATGGATAGTATTAAAAACGATAACTTGTTAATCATACCAGATTATTTTGCTAAGGCGAGAATCGACACTTATAGACACAAAAAAACCGGCAAAGTTGCCGGTTTTTTTTGTAATTAGGATTATAGACCTAATTTTTTCTCAAGATAGTGGATGTTAGTACCACCATTTTGGAAGTTTTCATCCGCTAAGATGCGCTTATGTAATGACGTATTAGTTTTAATACCGTCAATCACAAGCTCATTCAATGCGTTACGTGCACGGGCAATTGCTACATTACGGTTTTCACCGTAAGTAATTAATTTACCGATCATTGAATCATAGTGTGGTGGCACTGTGTAGTCAGCATAAATATGGCTGTCCCAACGAATACCTAAACCACCTGCTGGGTGGAAACGCGTAATTTTTCCCGGTGACGGGATAAACGTTTCAGGGTCTTCAGCATTAATACGACACTCAATTGCATGACCACGGATAACGACATCGTCTTGCGTGAATGATAGTGGTTGGCCCGCTGCAATTTTTAACTGCTCTTTGATCAAATCAACACCGGTAACCATTTCTGTCACTGGATGCTCAACCTGAATACGAGTGTTCATTTCAATGAAATAGAACTCACCATTTTCGTATAAGAACTCAAATGTACCCGCACCACGATAACCGATTTCGATACATGCACGCGTACAACGCTCACCGATAAACTTACGCACTTCAGCAGTAATACCTGGTGCTGGCGCTTCTTCGACTACTTTTTGATGACGACGTTGCATAGAACAATCACGTTCACCTAAGTGAACAGCATTACCTTGCCCGTCAGCCAATACTTGAACTTCGATATGACGTGGGTTTTCAAGGAATTTTTCCATGTAAACCATGCTATTACCAAAGAACTGTTTTGCTTCTTGTTGCGTTAAAGCGATTGAGTCAATTAACTCAGCTTCACTGCGAACAACCCGCATACCACGACCACCACCGCCACCAGCGGCTTTGATGATCACTGGGTAACCGATACGTTTAGCGATTTGCATGTTGCGGTCTTTATCATCCGATACCGGACCATCTGAACCTGGTACACATGGTACGCCAGCTTTACGCATTGCTTCGATTGCAGATACTTTATCGCCCATTAGACGAATCGTGTCGCCGCGCGGACCAATAAACACAAAACCACTTTGTTCAACTTGATCAGCAAAATCAGCGTTTTCTGCAAGGAAACCATAACCCGGGTGGATAGCAACTGCATCGGTTACTTCAGCTGCCGCAATAATGCGCGGAATGTCTAAGTAACTTTCAGTGGCAGAAGGTCTACCAATACATATTGTTTCATCTGCAAGCAATACATGCTTAAGATCGCGATCCGCCGTTGAATGCACAGCAACCGTTTTGATCCCAAGCTCTTTGCAGGCGCGCAATATACGAAGTGCAATTTCACCTCGGTTTGCAATGACTACTTTATCTAACATTAGAGTTGGCCTTTTAGGTTGCGCTATTATTCAATGATGAATAAAGGTTGATCAAATTCTACTGGCTCGCCATTTTCAACTAAAATCGCTTTCACTGTGCCCGCTTTATCTGACTCAATTTGGTTCATCATTTTCATCGCTTCGATGATGCAAAGCGTATCACCTACTTTAACTTGTGAACCCACTTCTACATATGAAGGCGCTTCAGGAGAAGCTGCTTTATAGAAAGAACCTACCATTGGCGATAATACTTGATGGCCAGTAGGACCGGCAGGTGCTGCCGCTTCTACGTTTGCAGCAGGTGCAGCTGTAGGGGCTGGAGCCGGTGCTGGAGCGTACTGTGGTGCATAATGTGGAGCGTAAGCAGGACCTGCACTCATATTATTACGATTGATACGTACTGATTCTTCACCTTCGGTGATTTCTAATTCAGCAATACCTGATTCTTCTACTAGTTCAATTAGTTTTTTGATCTTGCGAATATCCATGAACGACCCGCCTGTTAGTTTGTTAGTTTAAAATTAATTCGAGTTTTGCAACCGATTGACAGCAGCTTCAAGTGCTGCGCGATAACCCATTGCGCCTAATCCACATATCACGCCCTGCGCCACATCAGAAAAATATGAATGATGACGAAACGCTTCCCGCGTGTGCACATTAGTTAAGTGCACTTCAAAAAACGGGATATCAACAGCCAGTAACGCATCACGTAAAGCCACGCTTGTATGCGTAAATGCCGCTGGGTTGATAATAATGTAATCAATGACCTGCCATGCACTATGTATGTGCTCAATTAAAGCTTGCTCACTATTACTTTGAAAATGCGTTAGCTCAACATCTAGACCATGCGCAAACTCAGTTAGTTCGCTCATAATCTCACTCAGTGTTTGTAAACCGTATTTTTCTGGTTCACGCTTACCCAGCATGTTTAAGTTAGGGCCATTTATAACTAAAAGTTTAAATTTTGCAGCCATAATACGCGATAATCCTATAAATAATGAGTTAAGCCATTTTGATTAGAAATCCCCGCAAAATGTAGAGGGGAAAAACTAAAATAGCAAGTATTTCTCACGTTAACCACCTATTATAGCCAGTTCGATGTAAATAGCAGCAAAATACTGGTCTAATCACTAGTAGCCACCACAAAAACAAAAACGCCACTCATATAAAGTGGCGTTTAAAATAGCGGTGCGAAAAATGTTTATTTAGCGCTATTTCTCACTTTTGCTAAATGCTCAGCAAAGTCCTTGGCATTTAAAAAGCCCGTCACACGCTGTGCTGCAAGCTCTTCACCTTGTGTATCAAAAAACAAAATACTGGGTAAACCAAATACCGAAAACTCTTCCATTACAGCAATTGTTTTATCATCACTTTCGGTCAAATCAATTTTTAACAACTCAAAGTTTGCAAACTCACCTTGTACTTTAGCGTCAGGAAAAGTGTATTTCTCGAACTCTTTACACGCAACACACCAATCTGCATATAAATCGACCATCACTAAACGACCATCACTGTTTGCATCATTTATTGCTTGTTTGAGCTCAGCTAAGTCAGCAACTAATTTAAAGCCGCGCTCTTGTTGCTCGCCATTTGCGGCACTAACAACTTGCGCTGTTGGCCATATATAGTTTTTAGTTAAGCTCACACCGCTAACAACTAATAACGTTGCAACAAACCACAATGCAGTTTTTAACTTACCTTGTGTTTGAGCGCTCTGCCAATGATGTAAATACAAGGCCGTTGCTAATGCTAATAAGCCCGCCATAAGTAATATGATGTCTGCATCGACAATACGTTCAAGCAAGATCAATGGCACTACCAGCATGATAAAACCAAACAGGGTTTTAACTTGTTCCATCCAGCCGCCTGCTTTTGGCAATAATTTACCGCCAGAGGTGCCTAATAACAGCAGCGGAATACCCATCCCTAAACTCAGCACATACAAAGTTAAGCCGCCAACTAAATAATCGCCGCTTTGCGCAACAAACAATAGCGCAGCTGATAACGGTGCGGTGGTACAAGGTGAAGCAATTAAACCCGATAAAACCCCCATTAAAAACACGCCAATGTAGTTGCCGCCTTTTTGATTATTACTTACTTGTGTGAGCTTATTCATCATGCCGCTAGGGAGCTTTATTTCGTACCAACCAAACATCGACATAGCGAGTAAAACGAATAATAAACTGAAACTAATCAATACATATGGGTGCTGCAAATAACCTTGCACTTGACCACCAAGTGATGCAACCACAAGGCCCAGCGCCGCATACGTAACGGCCATACCCTGCACATAAACAAAAGAAAGCGCAAAAGCTTTTTTAGTGGAAAGATTTTTTTGTCCTGCAATTAGGCTCGACAAAATAGGAAACATCGGAAATACACATGGCGTAAATGCCAAGCCAATACCGACCAAAAAGAAAATCGCTAAGTTCGCTAACAAACCTTGCGAGGCCAGTTTTTCAGTAAAGTTTAATTCTTTTTCTAAGTCATCTTCTTGCGTTACAACATCTTCTGTAGCAGCCGCTGATTCAGCGCTAAGCGCAGCTAATGCATTGCCTGCTGTTGCATTATCAGTTGCAGGGATTTCACCGGCAATCATACTCAATGGAATGGTGATGATTTCTGGCGGGTAACATAGCCCTGCTTCAGCACAGCCTTGATAACGTACTTTAATTACGCCACCTTCAGCTATATTACTTAGCTTGCTGATCACACTCAGTGAATCAAAAAACACTGCTGTTTTGCCAAAGAACTCATCTTCAATGATCACGCCTTTACCAAGATCAGGCACTTCAATATCAGCACCTTTACCAATAATTTCTAGCTTCTTTTTATATAGGTAATAACCTGGCGCAATATCCCAACCAATAAAAAGAGTGCTGCCTTGCTGATCAAAATCAAATGAAAATGCCTGATCAACAGGTAAAAATGTTTGCTCTGCGGGCTGCAGCAAATCACTTAATAAATTATTAGTTGCAGCCTGTGCTGGCATTAACGACAGCGCACAAAGCAATAAAAGAAAACAACGCATTAATTAAGTACCTCATCCATCCAATTAAAATAGGCTAAATTGCCAGTGGCCACATCAATAACCTGTATTTCAGGAATTTCATAACTATGTAATTGCTTGATAGTTTGAATCAATTCATTCATTTTTTCTGACTTTGTTTTAATTAATAATTTACACTCGGTTGCATAAGCAACCTCTCCTTGCCACATATAAACAGATTCCACATTTGGAAGAATGTTCACACACGCAGCTAATTTAAGCTTAACTAATTGCTCAGCCATGGAGCGTGCCTCACTTACATCTGCGCAAGTGGTAAAAATAAGTCGAAAATGAGTCGTCATATTGAACCTTTGATTGATTGCTCTGCCCAATGCCATAGTAGCTGATAGCTAAGGCAAAGTGTAGTTAACCTAAACTGCGGATAATAAATCGCTTAATCAGAGTTCAGGCTATTTAGCCAACACAGCTTTACCACTAGCCTTGAAAAAAGACCTGATAACCCATATTTATATTTCATCAACTCAACTGAGTGATCACTATTTAGAGAGCCTTATGTTTAGATTTTTGTTTTTATTATTTATTCTCGTGCCAATTATTGAAATTGCGTTGTTAATTCAAGTAGCTGATGTAATTGGTGGATTCGCCACTATTGCACTGGTTATTGTAACCGCAATATTCGGCGCAAAATTAGTTAGAACACAAGGTATGGGCGCACTGCAAAATGTGCAAACACAAATGGCGCAAGGGCAAATGCCAGCCAAAGAATTATTTACCGGTTTATGTGTGATTATCGCCGGCATATTATTGCTAACTCCAGGCATTATGACCGACGTATTCGGTTTTTTATTATTGACCCCGGCCATTCGCAATAAACTAGCTGCAGGCCTTGCTAGTCAAGCAACGGTGCGTATGAGTGCAGGCATGCAACAAGGTCCAACAGCATTTAATCAGCACACTCATGCAGAGCCAGAACCTCGCAAAATGAGTGAGCCGACCACTATTGATGGTGAGTACGAGAGAAAAGATTAAAAATTTTAATTTTTATCACTTGGGTTTTGAAGCAATACCCCCATTACTGAGTACAACTAAATCAATTGCCTTGAACCACAGGGTTTAATGCAAACTGGTACATATAAAGCTTTTTTCTGTCCTGTTCAGAAACTGTTAGGAGAACTAAATAAAATGAACATTCGTCCTTTACATGATCGCGTGATCGTTGAGCGCCTAGAAGAAGAAACCAAATCTGCTGGCGGTATTGTATTAACTGGTTCTGCGGCTGAGAAATCAACCCGCGGTAAAGTTATTGCAGTGGGTAATGGCCGTACTCTAGATAACGGTGATGTGAGAGCATTAGAAGTTAAAGTCGGTGACACTGTGTTATTCGGCTCATATGTTGAAAAAGCTGAAAAGATCGAAGGTCAAGAGTACCTGATCATGCGTGAAGACAATATTTTAGGCATTGTAGGCTAAAGCTACTTTTCGTTTAACAAACATTCAGAATTCAGAGGAAATTAATCATGGCAGCAAAAGAAGTACTTTTTGCAGGTGACGCACGCGCTAAAATGCTAGCTGGCGTAAACATCTTAGCAAACGCAGTTCGTGTAACTTTAGGTCCTAAAGGCCGTAACGTAATCCTAGACAAATCATTTGGCTCTCCAGTGATCACTAAAGATGGTGTATCAGTGGCAAAAGAAATCGAACTTGAAGACAAGTTTGAAAATATGGGCGCACAAATGGTTAAAGAAGTTGCATCTAAAGCAAACGATGCAGCCGGTGACGGTACAACTACTGCAACAGTATTAGCACAGTCAATTGTAAACGAAGGCTTAAAAGCGGTTGCTGCGGGCATGAACCCAATGGACCTTAAGCGCGGTATTGATAAAGCAATCATCGCAGCTGTTGCTGAGCTAAAAGAACTTTCAGTACCATGTGCCGATGCAAAAGCAATCGCTCAAGTGGGTACTATTTCAGCTAACTCTGATAAAGAAATTGGCGACATCATTGCAGAAGCAATGGAAAAAGTAGGCCGTAATTCAGGTGTAATCACTGTTGAAGAAGGTCAATCACTTGAAAACGAACTAGATGTTGTTGAAGGCATGCAGTTTGACCGTGGTTACTTATCTCCATACTTCATCAACAACGCAGAAAAAGGCGCTGTTGAATTAGATAACCCATTTATTCTACTTGTAGATAAAAAAATCTCTAATATTCGTGAGTTGCTACCTACATTAGAAGCCGTTGCTAAAGCAAGCAAACCATTACTTATCATTGCTGAAGACCTTGAAGGCGAAGCACTAGCTACTCTAGTTGTTAACAACATGCGCGGTATCGTTAAAGTATCAGCAGTTAAAGCACCTGGTTTTGGCGACCGTCGTAAAGCAATGCTACAAGATATCGCAGTATTAACTGGTGGTACGGTTATCTCTGAAGAAATCGGCCTGGAACTTGAAAAAGCAACAGTTGAAGATTTAGGTACTGCAAAGCGCGTAGTTATCACTAAAGATGATACAACTATCATCGATGGTGCAGGCGAAGAAGCTGGCATCAACGGTCGCGTTGCGCAAATCAAAGCACAAATCGAAGAAGCAACATCAGACTACGATAAAGAGAAACTACAAGAGCGCATGGCTAAACTTGCCGGCGGTGTTGCGGTAATCAAAGTAGGTGCTGCTACTGAAATCGAAATGAAAGAGAAAAAAGACCGCGTTGAAGATGCACTTCATGCAACTCGCGCTGCGGTTGAAGAAGGCGTAGTGCCTGGTGGTGGTGTTGCACTAGTACGTGCAGCAAGCAAACTTGTTGATTTAGTTGGTGACAACGAAGATCAAAGCCACGGTATCAAAGTAGCACTACGTGCTATGGAAGCACCACTTCGTCAAATCGTTACCAACGCAGGTGACGAAGCGTCTGTTGTTATTAACGCAGTTAAAGGCGGCACGGGTAACTTCGGTTACAACGCAGCAACTGGCGAATACAACGACATGATTGAAATGGGTATCCTAGATCCAACAAAAGTAACGCGCTCTGCACTACAATTTGCAGGCTCGATTGCTGGCCTTATGATCACCACTGAAGCAATGGTAGCTGAAATCCCAAAGGATGAAGCTGGCGGCGCTGATATGGGAGGCATGGGCGGCATGGGTGGTATGGGCGGGATGATGTAAATAGAGTTTTAACTCTATTAATGTAGCTCTAACCATTTAAACGAAAGCCCGAATAGCAATATTCGGGCTTTTTTATTACTCCTTATTAATATCTAATACTTTTAATATGCCTTAATTGTGGGCTAAGCAAAAGCTATCTTTCATCCAAACCTAATGTCTGCTTTAAGC
Organism: Pseudoalteromonas sp. SR44-5; assembly: GCF_014163675.1. Lineage (NCBI taxonomy): Bacteria > Pseudomonadati > Pseudomonadota > Gammaproteobacteria > Alteromonadales > Pseudoalteromonadaceae > Pseudoalteromonas > Pseudoalteromonas sp. SR44-5. The sequence goes on along the minus strand of NZ_JACJDT010000033.1, from coordinate 23,777 downwards.
CTCTTTAACACGTTACATAGCCCATCTTTAAATAGTGTGGACATCCATCCACATCAACTCAATATGAAAGAGGTGACACTATGTATCAAACTACAATTTATAGGAAAAAGGAATCTTGGAATAAAAATAAGCTTGTTGGTCAAAAGATCCCATTTAAACTTCAGTAAATCTGGGCTATTCGTATTCGCCTACAGCTAGCGAGTAATGTTAGAGACGTAGCGCTATTTAACCTAGCTATTGACAGCAAGTTAAGAGGTTGTGACCTAGTTTATCTGAGGCTACTTGACATTGCTCATGGACTAAGTGTGCAATCCAGAGCTATGGTAGTTCAACAAAAGACCGGGCAACCGGTAAAGTTTGAAATGACGAAAAACAAACGTGAATCTATCTCACAGTTAATTCAACACGACCAATTGACGTCAATAGGTAACTGGTTTAAATGTGTTTATTAATCAGAGAGCTTTCATTAATCATTAATACAAATTCAGACTGTTCACCTAATTTGTAATCGAACACTACTAGCTGCTTTGTACCTCGAAAATCTGCTACTCCAATCCATACACCAAGTAGTTCATTGGTCATTTTGTCATCTAAGACATTTAGCCTTTCCTTATATCGTTCTGTGAATTCTCTGACAGTTGAATTGCCCATCTTTTTATCAAGCTGATATGTTGCCGTGAGTATGGGGTTATTTTGGTCATCGATATACATTTCAAGGACTTCAAATGAGTCACTAGCATTTTTCACCCTGCACTTACAAAGTGCTGTCGAGCAATAAATTGGTTTCTGTTTTAATAATACCCTGAATTAATCGTATTTCACCCAGCAACCGGTTCAATGATGGCAAAGTATCAGTGCGGATTTCAGCAATAAGATCCCAATGGCCACTAGTATGGTGTATCACCACCACTTGCGGATAAGCATGCAGTTTTTTAATCACTTTAGCTTCATCTTTTGCTTCTAACGAAATATTCATTAACAAGCGAATTGGTTCTAACTCAACCTCAGGTTTTAACTTAATGGTATAACCTAAAATCACCCCCACTTGTTCGAGCCTATCGAGCCGGTTTTGGACAGTAGCCCGAGATACATTCAATTCTTTTGCCAAGGTAACAACCGAGGTACGTGCGTTGTGCCTAAGTAAGGAAATCAACCGTTTATCTTTATCATCTAACTTACTGTCCACATCACTAACCTTACAAAAAGAAAATAAAACCTAACAATATGTACATTAATGCATTCCAATTGTACAGCTTATTGGCTATTAATTGGCTAAACCAAGTGCTAAATTAGTGATATTGATAGCAAGAGAAACGAGAAATACATGACTTTATTTTTAGATGTGAACACCTTAGCAAAATTAATCAACCAAGTAGGTTTATCTCACTTTATGCAAAATTTGCTTGGCTATATGCAAGCAGACTTTAAACAATGGCCCCAATTTGATAAATCAGCACGTACCGCAGCGCACAGCGATGTTGGCGTGATAGAGCTGATGCCTATTGCCAATAATCATCAATTTGGCTTTAAATACGTCAACGGTCATCCTAATAACCCACTCACTGGTCATTCAACCGTGATGGCGTTTGGTGCGTTATCTGATGTTGCAACAGGTTACCCAATCCTACTGAGCGAATTAACCTTAGCGACGGCAGTGCGCACAGCGGTAACATCAGTAATGGCCGCAAAAGCACTCGCCAATCCTCAGTCCCGTAAAATGGCGATGATAGGTTGTGGTGCGCAAAGTGAATTTCAAGCTATCGCTTTTCATTGTTTGATGGGCATAGACGAAGTGCGAATTTTCGATATTGATGACATGGCAATGAACAAAGTGGAGCAACACTTAAAACAGTATCCGAACTTAACTGTCACTCGGTGTAACAGCAGCCAAGAATGTACCCAAGATGTTGATATTATAACAACCGTCACTGCTGACAAACACCTTGCAACAATTCTAACCCTCGACATGATCCAAGCTGGTATACACATCAATGGTGTAGGTGGTGACTGCCCAGGTAAAACCGAAATCAGCGCCGATGTACTTTATGCGGGTAAAATATTTGTAGAGCACGAACCACAAACGCGCGTTGAAGGCGATATTCAACAACTCCCCGCCGATCATCCGGTTCATCCATTATGGCAAGTGATTACAGGAAAAGCATCTGGGCGCGAAAGCGCTGCGCAAATAACTATTTTTGATTCGGTTGGCTTTGCCCTCGAAGATTTTTCAATGCTTCGCTACCTTTATGATTTAGCGAAGAAACAGCAGCTAGGTCAATACATAGAACTCGTACCCACATTAGCGGATCCGAAAGATTTATTTGCATTAACAACCCAAGAGCATTAACTTACAACGAGCGAATTTTCGCTTAATATAGAGATTTATGATGAAATTAAACGCGTTAGCACTACTTATTTTAGCACTACATGCAACTCACCTTTTTGCCGCGCAAATAGATAACGAAACAGTGATGGATCGTTTCATTCGTTATGTAAAAATAGATACCGAATCTGACGATACCAGCACAACAGTGCCAACTTCAACCAATCAGTTAGTTTTTGCCTCCCAATTATCCCAAGAGCTCACACAACTGGGGGTAAAAAATGTCCGCTTGAATGAATTTGGTTTTGTTTATGCAATATTACCCGCTAATACACCAAACAACATAGACGTTCAGCCCTTTGGTTTGATCGCCCATTTAGATACTTCGCCCGGCATTTCAGGCAAAAATGTAACACCCATTGTGCATCGAAATTATCAAGGAGAGGATTTAATTTTACCTGCAGATCCGAGCCAAATCATTACCGTGGCTGCCAATCCTGTACTCAATACTTTAATCGGTGACGATATTATTACTGCTGATGGCACAACATTGTTGGGCTCCGATGATAAATCAGGCATTGCTGCAATCATGACTTTAGTCGCACGCTTACAGAAAAATCCTGATATAAAACATGGTGATATTGCAATTGCCTTCACGCCAGATGAAGAAACCAGCATGGGAATTGCAAAGTTTGATGTCGCCAACTTTGGTGCAAGCGTAGCCTATACGGTCGATGGTGGTGCCATTGGTAATATCACTAATGAAACATGGAACGCCAGAGAGGTACAAATTGAGTTTTTAGGCCAAAATGCTCATACAGGGAAAGCAAAAGGAAGCATGATCAACGCAGGATATGCCGCAAGTAGTTTTATTACTCGTTTACCCAAAACGCAGCACGCTGAACAAACCGAAGGGAGCACTGGATTCATTCACTTAGATAAAGCTGAACTCAGGGTCCCAAAGGCAACTTTAGAAATCTTATTACGCGATTTTAGCCTCACTGAGTTAGATAAAAAATCGGCTCTAATCCATGATTTAGTAGCACAAACAAAAATTGAATTTCCTGATACACAGATAAAAGTGAAGATCACTGACAATTACCAAAATATGTATGAGGTTATTAAACAACACCCATATTTAATTGATAACGCCATACTTGCGGCAAAGCGCGCTGGCGTGACAGCACAAAAAACCGCAGCGCGTTGGGGTACTGACGGGTCAAGTTTGTCATTTATGGGATTACCCTGTCCAGATATTTTCACCGGCGGCCATAATTTTCATAGCAAATTAGAGTTTAATAGCCGTAAAGGATTAGAAAGCACTGCTGAAACTCTGTTTCAATTAAGTCAAGTATTTGTTCAACAAGCAAAAACTCTCACTCAATAAGCGACCTAAACTCAGCATCAGTAAGAGTAACTATAACTATTACATCAAGGCGCGTGAAAGAAAACGATCAACGTCAGAGAAAAATGTAGGGATTTCAAATGTCTGAAAAGAAACCAGCACCAAATCCTCTGGAAACTAGGCACTTAAAAGGCGAGGCATCAAAGCCTAAAAACTAACGCAGTTAACAAATAACTACTGATGTGTTGATTTTTAACAGCAATTTTAACCTTAATTTTAGTCGTGAGTTGGCGGGGGTATAAAGTGGTGTGTACTTGTTTTTCAGTGTAACTAATTTAATAAAAACAGATAGATAAACTGTATATGGGCGGCATGATGTAAGAGAATTAAAATTCTATTACGATAAAGTTCTAACCACTTAAACGAAAGCCCGAATAGCAATGTTCGGGCTTTTTTTTATTAATTTTTTTATCACTAAACTTGAACTGTGTGCGTATCATGCGCATAATGTGAAGATAGAATGATTAGAGTGTTGATAATGAATATTACTTTAGGTAAAGAATTCGAGCGAAGAATTACTGAGAAGGTATCTGATGGTTTATATACCTCAGCAAGTGAAGTGATCCGTGATGGATTAAGAATGTTATTTGAAAAAGATGTTGCTAAAAACAAGCAACTCGAAATATTACGAGAAGAAGTAGCTAAAGGTTTTGAACAATTGGCTGCTGGTGAATCATCAAACCACAGCATAATGGATATCTTTGAACAAGCCTCCCTTGCAGTAGATAACCTGAACTCTGGATAACGGATATGCGAATAAAACATATAATCCTTTAATTTTCAAATATATAAAAACAATTCTTGCGATTACTGACATATTATCGTTATCAATGTCATAAGTTTTGAATGAATCAAGGCAAGTTTGTGTACCTAATAGCTGGCTATTAGTAGCAAACTTAACGCTGATACGAGCAAAAATCGTGGCATTGACGTATATAGCTTATCCAGAGTTCAGGTTAGATAGTAAGTCTACAAGTAAGAATACCAATGTCGAACTATAGTTATCTCCTTTAGCCGAAGAGGATTTATTCAAAATAATTTCAACAACTATTGAGTCTTGGGGAAGTACACAGGCAAAAGTTTATTCTCAAAGCATAGATGCTGCCTTAATAAAACTTGCACAATACCCTGATTTCGGTAGAGAAAGAAATGAAGTTTACAATGGTGCCAAAAGCTTTCCTGTAGACAAGCATATCGTGTTCTATCAAGCCAGTGATAACGGTATTGATGTTGCTCGTATTCTTCATCAACGTATGGATCCATCAAAACATTTCTAAGCATATTTTGGTAAAATTATTCTTATCGCTGAAGTCATGTAATCTCATATAGTTAATTGATTTTTAATTCGTTTTTACATATATGAGATGTCAGGGGTATAAAGTGGGGTATCACTACCAATACCCATGTAACTATTTCAATAAAAACAAGTAGATATTTATCCGATGGGCGGCACGATGTAATTCATCTCCTAACCATCTAGCTCAATTAAAAAACCAGCTTCGGCTGGGTTTTTAGCATTATGGGCAAAGATAAAATAGCGGATATAACTTGCAAATAAAATGACTCCAGCGTATTGCAGTGCTTTTTAACTGTATGCCAAAACCATACTCAGAGTTAATTTTATTTATAAGCCATAATTAAGGATAGTAAGATGAATAAAAAGCCTGAACTGATCATCTCGTCACTCGATGCTGATAGATTGTATGATTTAATGGAATCATTACCAGCAGGAAGCTTTGCTGGCGAAAAAGAACTTGAAGCCGAACTTGGCCGCGCAACAATCGTTGAGCCAAAAGATGTGCCTTCGACAGTGGTTACTATGAACTCAACGGTAAACTTTATTGTTGAATCAACTAAAGAAGAATTCACTAAGACCTTAGTGTATCCAAAAAATGCTGATGCAAGTGCTGATAAAATATCAATTTTAGCCCCTGTTGGTAGCGCCTTACTTGGTCTATCGCAAGGTGATGAAATTGAATGGCCAAAACCAAGTGGCGGTCTCATAAAAGTAAAAATAAAAGCAATCACTTATCAGCCAGAACGAGCCGGTGAGTTACATCGATAATATTTATGTTATTAAAAACCCAGTGAAAGCTGGGTTTTGTTTTTAAAGATAATAAGTTTAAAACCTAGCGCCAGCCACACGTAAGTTCAGATTTATCGGGAAAAGCTTTCTGACTGAAGTCAGACCTACGGATAAATCTAGCACCGCACTTAACGTACCAGTCTTTTGTCCTCGGGTTATATTTTCTTATATGCTAAAAAGCATCTTTAAGCACTGCATTATTTCAAGGTTAGGACAATGACAAACATAAAACAGCATATAGGTAGCATGGCATTAGTTGTAGGGAATTATGATGATGCGATTGCATTTTACACTCAAAAACTGGGGTTTGATTTAATCGAAGATACTGATCAGGGTAATGGCAAACGCTGGGTATTAGTATCACCACCTAACTCTAATGGCACTAATTTATTACTCGCACAAGCAAGTACTCAACAGCAGTTAGAGGCTGTGGGCAACCAAACTGGGGGCCGAGTGTTTTTATTTTTACATACCAATGACTTTTGGCGAGATTATGAATTAATGCAAAAAAATGGCGTTAACTTTAATGAACAGCCCCGCGTAGAAGAATACGGCACCGTTGTGGTATTTGAAGATTTGTATGGTAATAAATGGGACTTACTACAATTAAATTAAAAGCAGTCTGTGAGAGGTCACTTATCGCGATAAATCACAACCTACTAGCGCTTAATACGGAACCTCTGGTTGACTTGATATTGTTCAATTAACCCTCATTAACTAACTATTAGTAACCATATTAAAAACAAATGGATTTATTAAACAAAGTTAGCATTGAAACATTATTAGTTCACCTTGGTGTAGTGACGTTATTGTTACTGGTGATATTGTGGTCAATGGTAAAAATAGTTGTGTGGGGTAAAACCATGTCACGAGGGGCTTTTTTATTTTTGTCGTTCTTTGCGCTTATTTCGTTATTCCCTATTCCACCCCCCGCAATTTGAGAATGTACAAAAAGCCAAACAAGAGCAACGTAAACGCAAAGAAGACTCCGGCGATCCACCAGAAGAGGACGAAGGTGAAGCATCGCGCTGAGATTCTCAGCTAACGATGCTTGAAAAACACTATCAATGAATCACATTATTGCTGACTAATTTGATATAAACGCTGTGCTTGGCTATTTGAATCTTTGCTGACGCTACGAAATTCTTCAGCATCACTGGCATTTTGCACAGAGATCTCACGAATTCGCTCTGCCAAGTTTTTCACATTTTCGGTTACTTGTGATTGCTCTTCAGTCGCTACAGCAATGCTTGATGAACGCTCTTTAATATCATTAAACGCGGTAACAATACTTTCATACTGTGCACGTGTTGTTGCTGAGCGCTCGTTCACTACTTCAGAGTATTCACGGCATTGCCCAATAACGTTAACCCCTCTACTAGCGGCTTCTTGCAATTGGCTGATCATGGTTTCAATCTCGCCAGCCGATTGCTGAGTACGATGTGCCAAGGTTCTAACTTCATCAGCCACTACCGCGAAACCACGTCCTGATTCACCTGCTCGAGCGGCTTCAATGGCAGCATTAAGCGCAAGTAGATTAGTTTGTTCTGAAATATTCATGATCACATCAAGCACCGAGCCCACTTGTTTTGAGTCTTGTGCAATCCGTGAAATGGCATCTGATGATTCCGTTAATTTATCAAATAATAACTGGATTGATTCGGCATTCTTCTCAATAACATCAAAACCAGAATTCACTAAATCAGCTGATTGCGTAGTAATATCTGCAACGCTCAAAACATCTTGTGAGGCTGATGAGGCTGCTATCGACATTTCATGAATTGCCTCAGCCAACATGTTGTTTTCTTCCATCAACTCTTGGGTACGAATTTGGCTGTTATTACTTAAGGTATCCATCGCTTCAGCGTTGTTTTTAACCGCAGCGGCTTCTGCTTGGATCTGTTCTAAAATCTTAATCAGATGATCGCCATAATCATTAATCGCTTCGCATAAGTGGCTCATTTCATCACTTCCGCGCACCGCCAGTTTTGAATTCGTGCGACCTTGCACCAACATTCTAACTTGCTCTGTGGTGGTGTTAATTTGCTGCACCAGGCGATTACCAAAAATCAGTAATACTGATACAAAAGCGAGAATAAGGGCGATAAATGAACTGTATAAATAATAAGTGAGGGTGTTAACGGTTTTCTTGGCAATTGCGGCAGGAATAATAACCCCGGAGCGCCAATTTTGCTCTGCCAATGAGTAAGTTACTAAAATAGATTGGTCATTATTAACCACACCACTGGCAAATTCAGCAACAGTTGTATTACTGTTTTGCAAGGCGCTGACCAACGGCTTTAAGCTACTGTCTTTACTGGCAACCTGAGTAAGGCTCATCATTGCTAAATTAGTATTGCGTATCGATGGAATCGATACCAGTTGCTCGGCGCTATCTAAAATAAAGTTATAGGTGCCCGTAGCATTGTTCTCTGCGATCAATGAGCTTTCGATAGATGCCAGTTCAACGTCTAAAGTGGCAACCCCCCAAAATTGGTTATCACGGATTATTTTCACGGAACAGGTAACCATCGGTACATTCGATACCGTGTCTACATAAGCTTCGGACCAAACGCACTCACCCCGATTAGCGTTAATGGCATTTTTATACCAGGTTTCTTGTTGATACGCGCTGCTGTCGGGCTGGTTATAATCATCTAAAAGTTTATATTGGCCATTACCTGTTTTCGCCCAGAAAAGAGATGCCTTTGCTGCTGAAGGCAGCATTTTATTCGGCTCAGGCCAAATACCACCACCCGCAATACCTTTGCCACTTGCAATCAAAGGAGCAATATTTTCAATAAAGGCCGCTTGCTGCAATGGCAAAGTCTCGGCTACCACGGCTAAGCTTTGCGTTAAGGTGGCACTTTTAGCTAAATCTTTTGCTAACGATTCGCCGATCACCTTTGCTTGTAATTTTGCGCTGGATATAGCGTCATTTTTAATGATTGGCGTAACAACTAGCTGCATTATTCCTGACAGAATAATTAAAGCAAACAACAGCAGCAGAAAACTCCCTAGGTACATTTTTTTTTGTATCAACATCTTCTTTTTACCTCAGTAGTAAATAATAGCCGCGCAAATTAGAGTATAGGGACTGTGCTGTATTTAGCAAAACGAGTTCCTAAAAATAGTGACCAAAAAGTATATTTAACCGCTATTTACCATTAATGAGCTGCCTGACAATAGCAAATAAATCACTTGGCAACATGCCGCGCTCCCCTTCGCGTTCTGCCAAAATATCGGCTGCTTTAGCGTGCAATGTCACACCGTAACATGCGGCTTGATCAACAGCGAAACCTTGAGCAAGTAACGCACCTATGATGCCGGTAAGCACATCACCACTGCCACCAACGGCAAGCGCTGGATTACCATTTTCGCACAACCAAGTTTGCTGCCCGTTGGCGATCAGGCTACCCGCGCCTTTCAGCACACTGGTACTGGTATAACGTTTAGCTAAATCCGTAGCAGATTGAAAGCGATTTGCTTCAATCTCAGCAATTGAAACTTTCATTAGCCGTGAGGCTTCACCAGCATGCGGGGTTATTATGCAATTTTTAAGGCGATACTCTAAAGCATGCTTAGCCAACAAATTTAAGCCATCAGCATCAATAACTAATGGTAAATTATTTGCTAAGCAATATTGTATAACCTGCTCAAATGCGATTTGCGCCCAACTATCCTGACCAAGACCTGGACCAATAATGACACAATTTGCCCATGCAAGGGCTGCGGATAAACTGTCGCAACTAACCATTAATTCAGGGCGACCACTACTAACGACTTGTACACTGCTTTGATGAGTATAAACACGCACCATTGCAGCACCTGTACGAAGTGCTGCTTCACTTGATAAACGAATGGCCCCGCTAGTACCTTGATTCCCACCGACGCATAACAGCTTGCCGTGGTTCCCTTTATGGCTATTGCGACTTCGTGCAGCAAGTGGTTTGAAACTAGTGATATTGATAAGTGTTGCGCTAGCATCCACTAACTTGGTAAATGATTCTGCGATCCCTAAATCATTAAAAATGATTTTTCCTGCAGCACTTCGCCCGGCACCGGTTACTAAGCCTTGTTTAATCCCCACAAAAGTAACGGTAATAGTAGCCTGAATAGCGATGCCAAGTGGCTGCCCGGTGTCGGCGTCTATGCCTGAAGGTAAATCAATTGCCACTATTGCGCTAGGTTGCGCGTTGGCATCTTCAATCATCGTTAAAAATGGCCGACGAACTTGACTATTAATTCCGGTACCTAACAAACCATCAATAATAATATCGGCATTATTGAGGCGACCTTGCGTGTAACTTTCAACTTCGCCCCCCAATGCTTGCCAACGTTGCTGAGCTGTAAGCGCATCCCCGGTGAGATGTCTACTGGTATCGGCTGCAAGTACAATGACTTCTTTACCGGCTTGCTTGGCAAGGCTTGCCACAATATAGCCATCGCCCGCATTATTACCATAACCGACCAGAATAAAGTAGCGCTGAGCATTCGGAAAATGCTCGATACACTGCGAGAATACCGCATGCCCTGCGCGCTCCATCAAAGTGAACATGCTAACGCCTGCCAAGGTCGCTGCTTTTGCTTCGTGCTCCCTCACCTGCTTTGCCAAAAATAGTTGCTGTGCTAGGCCTTGATTCTGCATATTGATCCATAATAGAAGACGGGCTGTTTACTTAGACTATTAGCCACAGCTGCTAGCGTCAAGGAATGTCGTCACCAACATTTTCAGGCTAATTTAGGAGGTATACTTAGGAAGGATGGTCTTTTCGTTTGCTTTTGTTGCTGCATTTAGCAACTTTAATAAAAAACGGCGCGCAATTTACATTGCGCGCCGTTTTTTAAAACTTACTAATTAAGTGAGTTTATTCTGCTTCCGGCAGGTTACGGCCGTAAAAGATTTCTTGCATTTCACGTGTTAATTTAGAACGAATTGCTTCTTCTTCGTCTTCAGATAAATCACTCGTAGTAACACCAAATAAATAAGTATTTAGGTCTGTTTCTTTTAGCATCATCTTAGTGTGGAACAAGTTTTCTTGATACACATTCACGTCCATCATTTGGTACGCTTCTTTGGTATCTTCGGTCATGTAGTTTTGAATTGAGTTGATCGCGTGATCGATATAGTGCTTAACACCATCTACGTCACGGGTAAAACCACGCACTCGGTAGTCAATTGTTACAACATCTGACTCTAAGCTATGAATTAGGAAGTTTAACGCTTTTAATGGCGAAATAATGCCACAGGTTGATACTTCGATATCGGCACGGAAAGTACAAATACCATCATCAGGGTGAGCTTCAGGATAGGTATGAACGCAGATGTGGCTTTTATCTAAATGAGCAACAACTGTTTCAGGTAATGGTCCTGGTGCTTCATCAACTTCATAAGTTTGCTGCTGCTCAATTGGCTCTTCTGAGATCAGAATTGTTACACTAGCACCTTGAGGGTCGTAATCTTGACGCGAAACATTTAAAATATTCGCACCGATAATGTCTACTACTTCACCTAAAATATCGGTTAGTCGATCAGCACTGTACTGTTCGTCGATATATTCAATATATTCTTTACGTTGTTGCTCAGTCTTTGCATAGCAAATATCGTAAATACTAAAGCTTAAACTTTTGGTTAAGTTATTAAAGCCATGAAGTTTAATTTTATCGAAGGGTTTGTTCATGATAAACCAACCTATAAACAAGTGAAATCTGCCAGAGCAGAATGAAAAGTTCGCGGATTTTATACGAATTTCACCTCAGGAAAAAGCGTTATTTTCCCTGTTCTTGTATAACTTCGTGTGTGTGGGTAATTTCTACTGTTTTATCAAGCATTAATGCTACTGAACAATACTTCTCTGCAGATAGTTGAACGGCACGCGCAAGGTGCTTTTCTGAAACGTTGTCGCCAGTCACAACAAAGTGTAAGTTAATCTTAGTGAATACTCGCGGAGCGGACTCTGCGCGTTCAGCACTCAATTGCACTTGCACATCTGAAAACTGTTGTTTAGCTTTTTTTAGAATACTGACTACATCAACCGATGAACAGCAGCCAACTGACATTAATACCATTTCCATTGGGCTTGGTGCGGCGCTATCGCTACCAGCATCAAACACAACATTGTGACCAGAATTAGAACGCCCTAAAAAAGTATCGCCTTCAACCCATTTCACATTCGCTTGCATTTTATTACTCTCAAAGAAGTTATTTCCTTGATTGTAAGGAAGTCACACACAGTTGCAAATTAAAAACGATAATTGGAATGATCAGGCACTTTCGACAACTGCGCTATCAAAGAGGTTTTTTACCAATGCGGCAAATTCATCGATAAATGCATGTTGCTCTATTGTCACTTGATTACTGGTGACGCTGCTGAGGACTTCTTGTAAGTCGTATACAATGCCATCTACTTCACGCACGATTTGACTACGTTGTTCAGTAGAAAGCTCAGTGTGTTGCTGGCATAACAACATAACATTTTCAGCAATATCATCTTCTATTAGCTCCATAATAGTAGGAGCGCCTGGTTTTATTTCGCCGGACTTCTCAAATAATGCTAAATTTTGAGTAAGATACATGATGAGGTCATCATATCCTTGCCTATCTAAAACCATAATTATCCACACCTAATTAAAACGACTGTATTGATTTAAGCAGAAAGCGCTTTTAATTGCTACCTTTGAGCATTAACCAATACAAAAAAAGCAGCCTTGGCTGCTTTTTTAGTTATTTATTACTATTTGACCAAAATCGATTAATCGATTTTTAAGCCAGGGCTTAATGTTGCTGGCATTGCTACTTTTTCAAGTTCAACAGAGGCAACTGGGTATGCGCAATAATCAGCTGCATAGTAAGCACTTGCACGATGATTACCTGATGCACCAATACCACCAAAAGGAGCTGCACTTGAGGCACCGGTGATTGGGCGGTTCCAGTTAACAATACCAGCACGGATACGACGTAAAAAATGGTCGTAATCTGCCGCATTATCACTGAGTAAACCCGCAGACAAACCAAAGCTGGTATCGTTGGCTTTATCAATCGCACTATCAAAATCTGTAAAGCGGAATACTTTTAATAGTGGACCAAAGTGCTCTTCATCTGGGAAGTTAGCAACATCTGTACACTCAATAATACCAGGCGTTACAAAACCTGTATTTTCAGTATGCTTAAGCTCAACCAATACTTCAGCACCAAGCTCAACGAGTTGTTGCTGTGCTTTTACCATACCAGCGGCCGCAGCTGATGAGATCATCGAGCCCATAAACGGTTGCTCTACATCATCGTAGTTGCCCACTTTGATGGCTTTAGTCGCGGTAATTAAACCGGCTAAAATAGCATCGCCTTGCTCACCTGCTGGTAAAAACAGCTTGCGTGCACAGGTACATCGTTGGCCACTTGAGATAAATGCTGATTGAATAATATCGTGAATAACGGCTTTAGTATCAGCAACATCAGTAATAATCAGTGGATTGTTACCACCCATTTCTAATGCTAAGATTTTACCTGGTTGACCGGCAAACTGCTCATGCAGAATATGGCCTGTGCGTGATGAACCGGTAAAGAATAAGCCATCAATACCTTTGTGAGCAGCAAGAGCCTTACCTGTGGCTACTTCGCCTTGTACTAGGTTAATAACCCCTGCTGGTAAACCTGCTTTTTCCCATAACTTAAGCGTTAGCTCAGCAACAGCTGGAGTTAGCTCCGATGGTTTAAACACCACGGTATTGCCCGCCAAAAGTGCAGGCACAATATGGCCATTAGGTAAATGACCAGGGAAGTTATAAGGGCCAAATACCGCCACTACACCATGTGGTTTATGGCGGATCATTGCACGACCTTGCGGCATTGGGTTTTCTACGTCGCCAGTGCGCTCTAAAAATGCTTTTTCAGAGATAGCTATTTTACCGACCATAGCACCCGCTTCAGTGCGAGTTTCCCATAACGGCTTACCCGTTTCTTGGGCTATTACAACAGCAAGCTCTTCGCTGTGCTCTTTTAGGGTTTCGGCAAAAGTTTTTACAATCGCTAAACGTTCTGCAAATGATTTATCAGCCCAGCTATAAAATGCTGCACGCGCAGAGTTAACAGCGGTGTCTACTTGCTCACTGGTGGCTGAGTTTGCTTGCCAAATAATTTCGTTATTGGCTGGGTTTACTGAATTAAATGCATCGCCTAGGCCTTGCGACCATTGACCATTAATAAATTGTGCAGGATGAGTCATGTACTTTCTCCTAAATTATATACGTGTTGCGGTAACTATATCGCCAGCTTGTAAGTGCAGTGCATCGGCCATTGCCTGTGGCAAAGTCAACTCAGAGCTTGTTTCATCAAGGTTTAGTTGTGCAACGGTTGCTCTAAAATCATTGAGTTTGTCATTCGCTAGCATGATAGCCGTCTCGCCGCTGTTTTCACCGATTTTTACGGTAAAGTTTTTGGCATTACGAATAGTTGCAATATTATCTACTTTTGCTTCTACCGTTGGGCCAGCATCAAAAATGTCAACGTAGCCATTAAAGGTGAAGCCTTCTTTTTTCAGTAGTTCAATCGCAGGGCGCGTATTATTGTGCACCTTGCCGATCACGGCTTGCGCCTCTTTACTTAATAAGTTGACGTAAATTGGGTACTTTGGCATTAGTTCAGCAATAAACACTTTTTGGCCAATACCGGTTAAGTAATCAGCTGTTGGAAAATCCATCGAGAAAAAGTGTTCTTCTAACCATTGCCAAAATGGACTACTGCCGTGTTCGTTAGAAACACCGCGCATTTCTGCAATTACGGTTTCAGCAAAGCGTTCTTGGTGCTGCTTGATAAACATAAAACGTGCTTTTGAAAGCAGCTTACCGTTATTATTTTTACGGTAACCATCTTTTAAAAACAGCGTACAAAGCTCTGTTGCTCCAGTGTAATCATTACACAAGGTTAAAATATCAACCGCTTTATAAACATTCAATGTACGAGATGAATGAATAGCTTTACTTAAATGATAGTGATAAAACGCATCATCTAAACCAACCGCAGCTTCAATTGCTGAAGTACCGACTACTTCACCTGTTTCGCTATCTTCAAGAACAAACAAGTAACCTTCATCACCCGGATGAGATGCACTTTTTGCGAATGAGCTTATTGAATGAGCTATCTTCTTTTGTAATAACTCTTCGTTATTAGGTAAAGAGGTAAAACCATGTCCTGATTCGTGGGCAATTTTCAATAAAGCTGGGTAATCACATTGCTGGATTGGGCGAAGGATCATCATGAGTCCGCTTGCTCCCTTATAAATAACGGTAAATTAAGAATATTAGGGCAAGCTTGCTACTTGCCCTTATTATGATTAGAGGTGTTGATTAACCGTTCACAACGTTGGCTACGGCTTTTTCAAAGCGCGCCATCCCTTCACGGATATCCGCTTCAGGGATCACTAAAGATGGAGTAAAACGCACCACATCGGCACCCGCGACTAACGACATCACACCCTCAGCGGTTCCTGCTACTAAAAACTCTTTAGCACGACCTTTAAACTGCTCATTAACCACAGCACCAATTAATAAACCTTGACCACGAATTTCCGAGAAAACGTTGTACTTATCGTTAATTGCAGTTAGTAATTCATTAAACAATGCTGACTTTGCTTTTACGCCAGCTAATACTTCTGGTGTATTCACAGTATCAAAGGCTGCTTCACCAACAGCACATGCCAACGGATTGCCGCCATAAGTAGAACCATGAGTACCGACTTTAAGGTGCTTAGCAATCTCTGTCGTGGTGATCATTGCACCAATTGGAAAACCGCCGCCAAGTGCTTTTGCAGTAGTTAAAATATCAGGTACTACATTTAACCCTTGGTATGCATAAAGATCGCCAGTACGACCGACACCAGTTTGTACTTCATCAAAAATAAGTAATGCGTTATGTTTAGTACATAACTGGCGTACACCTTGAGCAAACTCGTCAGTAGCAGAGATAATGCCGCCTTCACCTTGTAATGGCTCCATCATTACCGCACATGTGTTATCAGAGATTAGTGCTTCAAATGCGGCTAAATCGTTATAGTCACAATGTACGATATCTCCCGGCTTAGGACCAAAACCATCAGAGTAAGCAGCTTGACCGCCCACGGTTACAGTAAAGAATGTACGGCCATGGAAACCTTTATTGAAAGCGATGATTTGCGATTTTTGCTCACCAAAATTTTCAAGCGCAACACGACGCGCTAATTTTAGTGCGCCTTCATTTGCTTCTGCGCCTGAGTTGGCGAAATATACTTTTTCAGCAAATGTAGCATCTACCAATTTTTTAGCTAAACGAAGTGCTGGCTCATTAGTCATTACATTTGATAGGTGCCAGATTTTTTCGCCTTGCTCTTTTAATGCTTTAACCAATGCTGGATGACAATGACCTAGACAGTTAACAGCGATACCACCGGCAAAATCGATATATTCACGACCTTGCTGATCCCATACACGTGAGCCTTCGCCACGAACAGGAATAACGCTTGAAGGTGCGTAGTTAGGAACCATTACTTGATCAAATAATTCGCGATTGACTGTCATTTTATATCCTCTTAATTGTGATCCTACAGAAAGTTTAAAAAATAGGCTTGATGATAGACTGTTGTACCATCTCCTTTGGCGTAAATCAGCATAGCTCACATCGCCAAAAAATACTCTCTGGTTCAATTTTCAGATAATCATTATTTCAGAGTTTTTCGTTATTGTCTCTTATAAAACTTTCATGTAGCCCTTGTTATTAAAGGCTTTGAGATATAATTTCAGAGATAGTGAATAACTATCTGAATAACGAATTATGGGGTTGTTTATTCTATATCGCTGCCCCACCCCCCACCAGGCAGAGCTTTGCAAGATAAAATATGGGTAAGAGTAGATATTAATGATGAATGAATAGTCGTAAAAAAATTAACAAAAAATTTATGAAATAAGGGCGTGTTGACCTTTCAGGATTAAAATTTGTTCAAATTAGGGGCGATTTAATCACGGCGCGAGATTTGTAACCTAGTGGGCTAAGTAAAAATTGAGCAAAGCTTCCGCGTCCTGCTCACGCCCCTTACTTACATCCATGTAAGTAACAAAGAGTTAATCGCCCCTAGGAAGAACCCTTCGGGCAGCGCGTGTTTGGCATTGATGCTGCGTTATCGCCTATTTATGGGGAACAACCACACTACATAGGCTCTGCCTTGCCTAAATACCAAACACACTGCTGCAAATTCAACCTCGAAAGATAAACACGCCCTAGTCAATTTTAATATGAAAGTGCTGCAAATTGGTTTTTTCAAGCTGCTCTAGTTCCTGTTTTGATAACCCAACGTAATCAAACCAGAGTGATTTTTCATCACTTTCCACCAGCTGATGTTCGCTCAAAGTAACACATTGACTATAACAACGTGCCTTTTGCATTAACATTGCTAATGGCAATAGTGAATCCCCTTTGGACACACCATTAATCAACTGCGATAACACAGCATTAAAAGGTAAATACCGAAACGCCATTTTATCAATCACCGTCGCCGTGACTTTTAGCGCATGCTGATTAAGTAAAGTACTTAAAAATAACGGATCAGGTTTTAACTCTAACAATGCGGTGTGAAGATCTTTATGTTGGTCTTCTCGGGCAAGGGTTACTTTGCGCTGCCACACTCGTTCGAATGTGCGTAAATAGAGTCGAATCAAAGCTATCTTGCCAACATCGAGTAACATACCCAAAGTAAATGCATGTACTTCATTAATACCATTGAGCTTAGCCAACTCTTGCGCCGCAATCGCGCAAGCCATTGAGTTATCGCGTAGGCGACGCTTTAATAATGGAAATGGTTCGGTGCTGTGTGGCATCCAATGACGTACCGCAAAGGTAGGTACTACAAACTGTAAGTTGTCTAAACCAATATAACGCAGAGCTAAAGAGGGATTATCAACTTTTACCGAAGTATGTTTATTGCGCTGCGCGCGATAATAAGGCAAATTCACAAAAGCAACTAACTCACGTCCTAACCAAGTTAAATCTTTAACTAATGGCTCAAGGCGTCCTACCGATGCTGATTTTACCGCAAGTATGTCTAAAATCGCGGGGACATTATCTTCAATACCAATGATTTCATGTAGTACCGTATCAATATCGGCTAACTGCTTGTTCATGGCAGTATCAATAACTTGATGTAACTGCTGGCTGGCTTGAGCGCGGTACTTATGATGCGAAGTACTGGAGAGTTTACGTATTTTTTGCGCAGCAACTTCAACCTCAAGTAAGGTACGCTGCTTTATCGCTTCACCATAATTTATATCTAGAGTATGAATATAGCCAATTTGACGTTGCGCAAAGCTATGTCCAAGCAACAAGTCATGGGCTCGCTGCTCTAATGCCTTAGCTGTCCTTTGTTGGCGTATTTCATCTGTCATTAATAGTTATCTTTTATAAATAAATTAAGGGGAGCTACTAGGTTTGTTAGCATAAGCCTAGAACCGAGTTAAAAAGTTAGCAAGTAATTCAAGTCCTCGCTGCGTTAAAATTGCCTCTGGGTGAAATTGTACCCCCTCTAACGCTAAGCTATTATGAACTAAGCCCATTATTTCATCTAACTGGCCGCTTTCAGTTTCGGTCCAAGCGGTGATTTGCAACTCATCAGGAATGCTATCTTGTTCAACAACCAACGAATGATAACGGCAAACTGTTAATGGATTTGGTAAGCCGGCAAATACACCTTGATTAGCATGATAAATTGGCGATGTTTTGCCATGCATCACTTGCTTTGCCCTAACAATGTTCGCACCTAATGCTTGTGCTATTGTTTGATGACCTAAACAAATACCTAAAATTGGAAATTGACCTTTTAGTTGCTCAATAAGCTCCAAAGATATACCCGCTTCATTTGGTGAGCATGGGCCGGGAGATATCACGATATGCTGAGGGTTTAACTGGGCAATTTGACTAACCGAGATCTCATCATTGCGCTTTACTAGCACCTCTTGATCTAAACGTTGAAAATACTGTACCAAATTGTAGGTAAACGAGTCGTAGTTATCGATCATTAAAAGCATGTAATAAAGCACTCAAAATAGAAATTGTTTGCAGGCAACTGCCTGCGTTCATATTCTAACTTAAGCCCGCACGAGTGTCAGTGTTTTGTATTCAGGCAAAGGGAAATTACTTTAATAACGATAATACTGAGATTGATGTTGATTTATTTTAAATCAGCCCAAGCTCTATTGTATTGGCAAAACGCCTCAGAGCATTTAATTTGACTAAAACCCATGCGTGTTTATCTATCGAGATTAATATGTAACACGCTTTAATAAGGAGCGACCTATGTTAGGCGAAGATCATTCATTAACTAAAGATTTCCCTGAATACCAAAGCACTATCACTAAGCTCAACACTGATAATGAAGAGTTCGCGGCAAGGGCAAAGCAATACAATGCAATTGATAAAGAAATCCGTGTCCTGGAGTTACAAGATGCCCCTATTGATGATGAAGCAATGCATCAATTAAAACACGATAGAATGGCATTAAAAGATTGGCTCCATCAGCAATTAGCTGATGCTGCCAACTAATAATTATATTATATATATATCTGGCGCTTATTTAAAACTAAGCGCCAGCACTGAGCGTTAACTCCCTTTCACTCATCCTATTTGCCTAAAATTACATCCATTATGGTGCAAAAGCATTGCTATTCGTTTAGCTTAGAGACAAGCTATCTTTATCTAAGTTAAATAACATTATATTTTATGTGCAAATACATACTCTCGATTGACCAAGGAACGACGAGCTCTCGCGCCATCTTATACACCAAAGATGCCGAGGTTTTTGGCACAGCCCAACAAACTTTCCCGCAGCACTTTGTGCAAAATGGTTGGGTTGAACACGATCCTGTAGATATTTGGCAAACCGTATTAGCGAGCGTTAAAAACGTATTGGCGCAGCAACGGGTAACGGCTGCCGACATTATTGCCATAGGCATTGCTAATCAACGAGAAACCACCTTAGTGTGGAGTAAAAAAACCGGGCAACCTATTTACAACGCGATTGTGTGGCAAGACCGACGCACTAGCCAGTACTGTGATAGTTTGCGCGATGCTGGGCACAGTAAAACCGTCAATGATAAAACCGGCTTATTACTCGATCCGTACTTTTCTGCCACCAAAATTCGTTGGATCTTAGATAACGTCACTGGCGCTAAAGAGCAAGCACAAGCAGATGAGCTGGCGTTTGGTACGGTAGACACCTACTTACTATGGCAATTAACCGATGGTAAAGTACACAAAACCGATGCAACCAATGCCTCTCGCACATTACTGTTTAACATTCACCAGCAATGCTGGGATGAAGACTTACTCGCCTTATTTGATATTCCAGCCTCGATGCTACCTGAAGTAATGGACTCAGCGGCTGACTTTGGTGTTACTAGCAGCGAGTTATTTGGTGGTGAAATTCCAATTAGCGGCATAGCGGGTGATCAGCAAGCCGCTTTAATTGGCCAAGCTTGTTTTGAAGAAGGTATGGCAAAAAGCACCTACGGAACAGGCTGTTTTTTAATGCTTAACACCGGCGATAAAGCACTAAAGTCAAACAATCGCTTATTAACCACCATCGCATATAGACTTAACGGCAAACCTACGTATGCCATTGAAGGCAGTATTTTTATGGCAGGTGCCACCATGCAGTGGATTGTAGAGGGCTTGAAATTATTAGAAAGCGCGGGAGAAAGTGAAGCCCTCGTCAAAGGTGTTCCCTTAGATCATGGGGTATTTTTAGTGCCCTCTTTTACAGGTTTAGGCGCTCCCTATTGGGATGCCAATGCCCGAGGTGCTATTTTAGGGCTTACTCGAGATTCAGGTATTAGTACGATTGTCGCTGCAGCTTTGCAATCAGTGGGTTATCAAACTAAAGATTTACAAAAAGCGATGGAAGGGGATGGCTTGCGCCCCAGCATATTGCGCGTTGACGGCGGTATGGCTAATAATAATTGGGCTATGGAGTTTTTAGCTAATATTTTAGGTGCGAGTGTTGAGCGGCCCACCTTAACCGAAACCACCTCGCTTGGCGTCGCCTATTTAGCAGGCCTGCAAAGTGGTGTTTATGAATCAACAGCGCAACTGGCAACTATGTGGCGATGTGACCGCCGCTTTGAGCCAACAATGAGCAGCGATGAGCGTAACGATTTATATGCAAAATGGCTACATTGTATTGCGCAAGTGACGCTTGCTAATAATCCGCAGAATGACGGCTAATCGCGTTAATATAATCTGGCATTAACAACTAACTTTAAGGTTCACCCGTGCAGTTACTCGATAACGAATATGATTTACTTGTCATTGGCGGTGGCATTAATGGTGCTGGTATTGCAGCAGATGCAAGTGGTAGAGGCTTGAAAGTATTATTGTGTGAGCAAGACGATTTAGCCTCAGCCACCTCATCAAACAGCAGTAAGCTTATTCATGGCGGGCTGCGCTATTTAGAGCACTATCAATTTAGGTTAGTAAAAGAAGCATTGCTAGAGCGTGAAGTGTTATTAAAAAAAGCACCGCATATTATTTGGCCGCTCTCGTTTAGGCTTCCTCATCAGTCACATTTGCGGCCGCCATGGATGATCCGCCTAGGATTATTTATTTACGACCATCTAGGAAAACGAGACACGCTACCCGCTTCCAAGTCGATTATTTTCACAAAAGACAGTGTGCTAAATGCATCAATTACACAAGGGTTTGAATATGCTGATGGCTGGGTAGATGACGCGCGTTTAGTGATCTTAAACGCCCTTGCCGCCGAACAACACGGAGCAACCATAGCAACGCGTACTCGTTGTATCAAGGCACAGCGCAATATTGAACATTGGGATGTAACTCTAGCGCAACAAACGACCCAGCAGCAACTACAAATCAAAGCCAAATGCATTGTTAATGCCGCAGGCCCTTGGGTTGCTTCATTGTTTGATAATGTATTTATTCAGCCATCACCACAGCATATTCGCTTAGTCAAAGGCAGCCATATCGTGGTGCCACGTATTCATGACGAGCCATGTGCCTATATTCTCCAAAATGAAGATCAACGTATTGTTTTTGTCATTCCTTTTGAAGATGACTATTCCTTGATTGGTACTACGGATGAAGAATATACCGGCACCATTAAAGATGTAAAAATTAGCGAACAAGAGATTAGTTACTTAATCAATATTACTAATCATTACTTTAAAACCCCGATTGAAGCGACTGATATAGTACATACATTCAGTGGCGTACGGCCATTACTCGATGACCACTCAGCAGATGCTCAAGCTGTAACCCGCGATTATAAGCTGATATTAAATAATGATGATAATCAGGCTGCTTTGTTAAGTGTGTTTGGCGGAAAAATAACTACTTATCGAAAACTGGCAGAAAATGCTGTGGACAAACTCGCGCTATTTTATCCTCATATGACTGAAGCGTGGACAAAAAGCGCGCCGTTACCAGGCGGAGATTTTAGTGAAAAAGCGACGTTAATAACGCAACTACAAGTAAAATACAATTGGTTGCCTGAGTTATTATTAAATAGGCTGGTACGCTCCTATGGCACGCTAACTAATGCACTGCTAGGTAATTGCAGTGCATTGGCTGACTTAGGTTGTCATTTTGGCCATGGTCTATACGCTCAAGAAGTCGATTACCTAATTGCCAAAGAGTGGGCAAAAACCAGCGATGACATATTGTGGCGTAGAACAAAGCTCGGGCTACGCTTTAGTAAAGCGCAAGTCACCGCTTTAGATAACTACTTGCGCACCTTAAATTACTAACTACACATTAAGAAGCTGCAATAAAATGCTCATTTAAGGCTGCTTTTTCAATACTAGATAAAGCTTGCTTAGCTTTAGCGGCAAAGTCGTAACGTACCAGCACTGTTTTACCGATTGCGCAGCATTTATCTTGCTGCCACGCCTCTTGGCGAAGCACAAATGAGCTGCTGCCAATATGCTCTACCGATGTTTTAATACTTACTTCATGCGAGTAAAACAACTCACCTACAAACGACACCTCAATTTTAGCAATAATAAGCTTCCAATCGTGAGGATTTAAATCGGGGGTAAAAAATTTAAAAATAGGTGCACGTGCGGCTTCAAACCAAACAGGGAGTACGGTATTGTTGATGTGTCCGAGTGCATCCGTTTCGCTAAAGCGCGGCATCACTTTTTCAGTAAACATAATAATCCAATAATAATTAAACAGGTAACTCATGACGGACTTTATCCGCGTGTATGACAACGCGCTCAGTAATGACTTTTGCGATAACTTTATCACCACCTTTTCGCAAAGCCCGCATATAAAACAAGGGATGACATCAGGCGGCATAGATCTTAATAAAAAAGATAGCCACGACTTACACTTAAACAATCATCCTGAATACGCTGAGCAATTAAAACATATTCAACAAACTACTGCACAATATGTTTTTAACTACATTGAAGAACATATTTTTATAATGATTGGGGCGTTTGGTTTAAAAGTGTACCACCCCCAAACAGGACAACCTGTTGATTTAACGCAAGCTAATTTTGACGAGGTAGGTAAACCGCAATTACCTTTATTGGTACAGCAAATTTTTCGACTCGGTAATATCCAAGCGCAAAAATACGAAGTTAACAAAGGCGGCTACCCGTATTGGCATAGTGAAGTGTACCCACAGTTACACCATAACGAAGCACTGCATCGAGTATTGTTATTTATGTTTTATTTAAACGATGTTGAAGAAGGCGGTGAAACCGAGTTTTATTATCAAAATCGTAAGATAGCTCCGAAAAAAGGCACTATGGTGATTGCCCCAGGCTACTTTACTCATACTCATCGCGGTAATAAACCTGTGTCGAATGATAAATATATTTTAACGTCGTGGGTGCTGTTTAACCGCGCAGAACAAATATACGGGCAGCCACAGGCCTAAGCGGTAAGCGGTAAGCGGTAAGCGGTAAGCGGTAAGCGGTAA